>JAKFYA010000438.1 GCA_021731095.1 Acidobacteriota bacterium
TGCCATGGTGCCCGTGTCCCCACAGCATCCGTTTCCCCCGGCAGGTCTGTGCGACTCGTGCCTGCACGCCCACCGGGTGCCGTCGTCCAACGGCCCCACCTACACGCAGTGCCGCCGGTCTTTCACCGATGCCCGCTTCACGCGGTACCCACGCCTGCCGGTGCGGTGGTGTCCGGGCCACGAGCCAGACCCGGCACCACCTGCGGAGCCGTAGCCTGGAGGGTCTACTTCTTTCCCATCGTGGACAGACCGAGCGGCAGATAGAGCGGGCACCAGCTGATGAGGCTCGTGGCGACAAACACCACAGCCAGAACACCCAGCACCGCCGCGACCGTTCCTGAGATCTGGCCCGTCGCGTACAGCCCGGCGATTCCCAGCGCTACCAGCACCCGCACGGCCCGATCCGCCACGCCCATGTTCTTTGTCATCGTCAGTCTCCTGTAGAGTCAGCCTGGGCTGATTCTGCCTCCGAACTGTCCGGTGCGCACGGAAAAGTGGTGCCCGGCTACTGCCCTGCCACGAGGGTCTCAAACCGTGCCACCATGTGGCCGATGGCGGACACCGTTTCTCCGACACTGGAACAGACGATTGCGCACGCGGAAGCACTGAAAGCGACGGGCCATGCGGCCGAGGCCGCCGCGTTGTATGCCGACTGGATTGCCGCCAACGACTCCCCGTCGAGGTGCGTGGCACTCTTCAACCTGGGTGTGCTCCGATCGGATCTGGGTCAGACCGAGGCCGCGGGCGAGGCCTACGCCGAGGCCGTCCGGCTGAATCCCCGTTTTCATCAGGCCCGCATCAATGCCGGACTGATTGCCGAGCGGCAGGGTCGCGACACGGATGCCGTACGCCAGTGGCTGGGCGTGGCCGAGGCCCTGGCCGCCGGTCAACCCGAGGCCCTGCCGTTTGCCACGCTGGCCCTCAATCATGTGGGACGACTGCAGGAAGCGCGGCGCAACTACGCCGCTGCCGAGTCGGCCCTCGCGCATAGCCTCCAGCTTGATCCGCAACAGCCCGATGCCGTCCAGCACTGGGTGCACCTGCGGCAGAAACAGTGCACCTGGCCGGTGTTCGCACCGCCCACCGGGCTGACCACCAACGCCCTGATGGCGGCCACCTCACCGCTCGCCATGCTGGCGCTGCTCGACGATCCAGCCATGCAGTGGTTTTCCGCGCATCGCTTCGTCAGCCGCAAGTACCGCTACCCGGACACCCGCCTGGCGCCGCCCGGCGGCTACCGTCATGACCGGCTTCGCATCGGCTATCTCTCAGGCGATCTCTGCACGCACGCGGTCGGTCTGCTGATGGCCGACCTGCTGGAGGCGCACGACCGGACGCGCGTGCAGGTCATCGCCTTCGACTTCAGCCCGGAAGACGGCACGGCCCATCGCGCGCGGCTGAAGCGCGCGTGTGACGAAGTCGTGTCGATTCACACGCTGTCGGATGAGGCGGCCGCCCAGGCCATCCAGGCGCGAGAAGTGGACGTGCTCGTCGACATGCACGGCCTCAGCTCCGGGGCCAGGCCTGGCATTCTGGCGCGACGACCTGCGCCGCTGGTGGCCGGCTACCTCGGTTTCATCGGCACCTCGGCCCTGCCGTGGGTGGACCTGGTCATTACCGATCGCTGGACGATGCCGGAGTCGATTACGCCATACATCACCGAACAGCCGCTGTACGTGGAGGGGTCGATGATTCCGCTCTCGTTCCAGCCGGTCGAGGCGGGTCTCGTGAGTCGCGCAACGGCGGGCCTGCCAGACGATGCGGTGGTGCTGGCCTGCTTCAACAACATCTACAAGCTGACACCGTCGCTCTTCGCGCGCTGGCTCCGCATCCTGCAGCGCACCTCGAACACCGTGCTCTGGCTGCTGGATGACAACGCCTGGGCCACGGCGGCGCTGCGCGGACATGCCACGGCGGCCGGGCTGGATCCCGCACGGCTCGTCTTCAGCGGACGCGCGACTCACGCCGAGTATCGCGCCAGGCTGACCCTGGCCGATGTCTACCTGGACACGTATCCGTACAACGCCGGGTCTACGGCGCGCGATGTCCTGGATGCCGGGGTTCCGCTGGTCACCCTGTCCGGGCGAACCCCGGTAACACGCATGGCCGGTGGGCTCCTGCATGCGGCGGGCCTCGATGACCTGATCACCACCACCTGGGACGACTACGAGAACCTGGTGGTCGCGTTGGCCACCGACCCTGCACGCCGTCAGGCCCTGACGGCACGCATGCGCGCGGCCGCCGACGGCTGGCGCGCTGCGCCCGCACGTCTGATCCGGAGCCTCGAAGACCAGCTGCTGGCGCGGGTGCCTACAGCCCCAGTGCCACCAGCTGATCCAACGTAAGTGCGGCCAACTGCGGCCCGGTCAGCGCCGCCGTCTGAGCCGGCGTGAACGCCCCGAGTTGCGTGGTGCTCATGCCCGAAATCTGCGAGACCCGCATGTCGGCCAGGTTCTCGAGCGAGAGGAACGGAATCTGCGCCGTGGTGAACGCGCCCACCTGCTCGTCGCTCAGGGCCAGCACCTGCGCGCTGCGCAGCGCCGCTACCCCTGACTCGGCAATGGCAGCCACCTGATCGTTCGAGAAGGCGGCAATCTGGTCCGTGCCAAGCGCGGCCACCTGACCAGACTGGAGCGCCGCGACCTGGTCTGTCGTCAGGGACTGGATGTCATCGGTCGACAGACCCGCCATCGCCTGCGTGGTCAGCACCGCCACCTGCTCCGGCGTCACGGCGGCGACCTGCGCCCCGCTGAGGGCCGCCAGCTGCTGACTGGTCAGCACAGCCACATCATCCAGGCTCAGCGCCTGCACCTGCTCGGTCGACAGGGCCGCGACCTGTGTGGTCGAGAGCGCCGCGACCTGCGTGGTCGACAACGCGTCGATCTGGTCTGCCGCCAGCGATTGCAGCGTGGCTGTGGTCAGGGCGTTGAGGTCATCGGTCTCGAGGGCCGACACCTGGCCTGCAGTGAGCCCCTGCGCCTGGACCGAGGTCAGGGCCGCGGCCTGTTCGGTCGTGATGGCCGCAATGGCCGCGGTCTCGAAGGCCCCCACCTGCGTGGCGCTCAGCGCACCAAACTGGGTGGTGGTCAGGGCCGCGACCTGTCCCGTCTCCAGCGCGGCCACCTGCGCGGTATCCAGCGCGGCCACCTGCGCCGTGGTGAGTGACGGCACGTCCGCCACCTCAATGGCCGCGACCAGCGCGGGTGCCAGTGCCACCATCTGTTCGGTGCCGAGGGCCGCAAGCTGCGCGCCCGAGAGCGCCACGATGGCCGCCGTATCCAGCGCGCCGACCTGCGCGGTCGTCAGGGCCGCGATGTGCCCGGTGGGCAACGCCGCCAGCTGCGCTGTCGAGAACGCGGCGACCTGTCCGGTGGTGAGGGCCGCCACCTGAGCCGTGCCGAGGTCGACGACCTGGGCCGTGCCCAGTGCGCCAATCTGCGCCACGGTCAGCGAGCCGACCTGGTCGGTCGACAGCGCCTGCAACTGGTCGGAGCCCAGCGCCGCCACGTTGGCCGTGCCGAGGCTGGAGACCTGGGCCGTCGTGAGGGCCAGCACCTGCGTCGTCGTCAAGGCGCCGGTCTGGGCCGTGCTCAGGGCGCCCACCTGCGCGGTGGTCAGAGCAGACAGCGAGTCGGTCGGCAGCGTCGCGATGACGCCGGTCGACACCCATCCGATCTGCGTCGTTGTCAGGGCTGCCAGCTGCGTGGTCGGCAGGGCAGCGGCCTGCGCCGTGTCGAGCGCCGCAATCTGCGCCTCGATGAGCGCCTGCACCTGCGTCGTGGTCAGGGCGTCGAGCTGAACGCTGGTCAGGGTGTTGAGCTGTGCGGTCGTCAGCGCCGCCATCTGTGCGGTGGTCAACGCCCCCATCTGATCGGTGGCAAGCGCGGCCACCGCGGCGGTGGTCAGGGCCTGAATGCCGTCCGTGGTGAAGGCGGCCACCTCGGCGGTACCAAGCGCGGCCATCTGGGCCGTGGTGAAGCCGGCCACGTCGGCGGCCTCGAGGTTCGCGATGGCCGCTGCGGACAGCGCGTCA
>JAKFYA010000217.1 GCA_021731095.1 Acidobacteriota bacterium
AGCAAACCGCGGAAGGGCGGGCAGGCGTGCTCGACACACTGCTGGGCCACCATTTTCGGGAAGCCGGCGACACGGAGCCCGCTGCTCGCTACCTTGCCCGCGCCGGTGAAACTGCGGTGAAGAGCTATTCCAACAAGGAAGCGGCGACGCTCCTCACGTCGGCGATAGCGCTCGAGCAGGACACGCACTCGAGGAGGGACGCCCGCAACAAACGTGGCGCGTTGGAACTGTTACTCGGGCGAGCGTATCTCGCGCTTTCTCGCAATGGCGAGTCAAAGCGTTGCAGCGAAGCCGGACTCTCCCTGGTCGGGAATCCGGTGCCCTCTTCGCCGCCCACGCTGGCGTTTCGTGTCGTCGGTGAAACCACGCGGCAGATCTTCTACCGTCGTCTCCGGGGTGTTCGCCCCACCACGAACGAGGGGCAGCGGGCGGCACTCAGCGCCGCGGCGATCGCCCTCGAAGGCCTCGCGGAAATCTATTTCTATGATGGCGACGGGCTGAAGTGCCTTTACGCGTCGTTGCGCATGTTGAATCTTGCCGAGGTGCTCGGACCCTCGCCGGAACTGGCGCGGGCGTACGCGGCGGTGAGCGGTATCACCGGCCTGATTCAGCTCCGCAGTGTGGCGGCCAGCTATCGCCGTCGTTCGCTGGACATGCTTGCCGCTATTGACGATCCTGGCGCGGCGGCATGGGCGCTCAACCTTCTCGCCATATCGCGCATGGGGATGGGCGATTGGGAGGACGCACTCAGCTTGTACAGGCGCGCCGGCGACATCGCCGGCCCTCTTGGCGAGCGCCGCCGCTCGATGGACGCTATTGAGGGTTGTGCCATTGTCGCGGCATGCCGCGGCGACTGGTCGGCTGCGATGGACGGTATCGAGCAGATGCGACTCTCCGCGGCGCGGGACGGGGACCAGCGCTATCTGCTCCTGGCGTATCGCGAGGCGGCGTTTGTCGAGCTTCAGAACGGCCGCCTCGACGAGGTGGAGCGCATCCTCCTCCTCATCAAGGCCGAGATCGAACGCGGCATCAAGGCAGAGGAGATCGTCACCCGTCAGGACTATTCGGCAATCGCGGGGACGGTCGCACTGGAGCGAGGTGACCGGGTGCGCGCTGCCGCGGAGGCGGATGCTGCCTTGGCCGCCTCAATGGGACTTTCCGGGAGCGGCAGCTATGCCAACCGCTACTGGTCGATCTTTCTGCTCGGACGCGTGTATCTCAATCTCTGGCGCAGCCAGGCCGAATCGGGCTCAGGCGACGAAGGGTTTTCCCGCAAGGCCGGCATCGCCTATCGCCTCCTGAAGCGGCTCTCGGGCGCTCACCCGATCGCTGAGCCATCGGCGTTGCTCGTACGCGGCGGGTCGGAGTGGCTCAAGGGGAGGCATGGCCGCGCAGCGCGATACTGGCAACGTGCGTCGTCAGCCGCCGCTGCGCTGAACATGCGCTACGAAGAGGCGCTGGCGCGTGACGGGCTTCTCCGTTCCAAGGGTCAGGATCACGCGTCGGCCATCGCGGTGGGTGGGCTGCCGCTGCTGGAAACAGGCGTCAAGACCTCGTACTCATCCGGACATCCATGAGCGACCCGCTTCTCGACCGCATTGTGACGCTGGCTGCGCAGCGCTTTTCCGCCGACCTCCATCGCGATCTGCCCGTTGCCGCGCCGCAGATCGCCCGCCATCTGAGACGCGTGCCGTCGTTGACCAGACCGACCACCAGCCTTATTCCGCAGGCGTTCCCGAGCCTGGCGCTCCCCTACTGGATGACGCGCGGCGCGGCGCGGATCGATGAGAGCGAGTTCCTGGCGGACGTTGCGTACTCGACCTTCAGCGGGTACTACGCGATCCGGCTCACCGACAACATCACCGACCGGGACGGACCGGCCGAACTCCTCACTCTTCTGCCGACTGTCGGATATTTCCATTGGCGCTTCCTGCAGCCGTATATCAGGCACTTCCCCCACGGCCACGACTTCTGGTCGGAGTTCCACTGGGTGTGGAGCGACCACGTGGGTTGCACGATAGAGGACGCCCGTGTGCGGGACATCACAGAGGAGGTCTTCTACGGGGTGTCCGCGCGAAAGTTCGGCGCGACCAAGGTTCCGCTCGCCGCCGTGGCGTTCCGCGCCGGGTCTCGGAAGCTCCTGGAGACCTGGTACGAATTCGTCGATGCGCTCGGCGCGTTCGTTCAGTTCATGAACGACTTTCTCGATTGGCGTCACGACGCCGAACACGGGATCAACACGTTCCTCCAGAGCGAGTCGCGCAGGCGTCGCCTGCCTGACGAGACTCATGTCGGGTGGTTCCTGCGCGAGGGATTCACGTGGGGCAGCGATCGGCTGCGCATCGAAATGAGCAAAGTCGGCGAGCGAGGTCGCCGTCTCGAGAATGACGATGTTACCCATTGGATTGCCGTGCGCGAGCAGGTTCTCGAGCAGCAACTCGCAGAGGCTGCCGCAAATCCTGCTGGGACCGGAGAACAATCGACCTCTCTGGGCGAACGCGGCTCGGCTCACTAATGCGACGTTGCCGGATCGATCTCACATTGTCGGCCATAGCCTGGAGCCAGCGCCAGAGTCGCTGGCATTCTCAGTAGTAACCACTGCGCGGCGTACAAAATGCGAAACATGTTAGTTCCCGAATAGTTCAAGTGATCTGACAAAGTCGCACCAATGGTTCGCGTTGAAGACAATGGCAAATGGTGCTAGGCTCCGCCACGCATCGAGTGCCCCGAGGTTCTGGCGCACAGGAGGTAGCAAATGTTTCATGGTGATGATCCTGTTGGCAGGTTCATAGACGCAATTATTGATAGCAAAGAATTCCGCGACGCGATCTCAAGTGGCAACGAAGGCCGGATTCGCGCCGCGCTTTCAGAGAACGGGATCCTTCTGACTAGCCATTACGAGGAGCAACTCATCGAAGCTTGTCAAGAGATGAAGGAAAAAAACGCCTGGTCCTCAATGGACAAACTTCGCGGCTCGCTCCTCATGAGACTCATTGAAATATTCGGCTAACAAAAACACTAGGGTTGTCTGCTCGTTGCGGGGAAGCGGCTTAGGTTTCGCACTCACTCACGAACTGCCACATGTCGATCGAGCGCGCGGTTCGAGAGTTGCGTGCCCTGGTCACGGGCCGCGTCAGTACACCACCGTTCCCTCCTGAGTTCTGCACAGACTACGGGGGGTACCGTCGAGGCGTCCCTGATGCGGTCGTCGAGGCAACGTGCGAGGAGGACGTTCGGGCCGTTCTTCGCACGTCCCGCCAGCATGGCATCCCGGTTACGGTCAGAGGCACCGGTCACTCTTCGAACGGCCGTCTCGCGGTCGCCGATCGCGGCATCCTGCTCGTGAATGCTGCGGCCACCGAACCCGACATGGTCATCGGTCCTGGGATGGCCGACGTCGCGTGTCGGGCGCTCTGGGGTGCGGTCGAACGCCGCCTCAATGACGCCGGCGCCGCCGCGCGGGTGCTGACCGACACGCTGACGCTGAGCGTCGGCGGCACGATTTCGGTCGGCGGCTATGGTGTGCGCTCGATTCGCTGGGGCGCGCAGATCGACAACGTCCAGTCTCTTCGCCTGATCCTGCCGGACGGAACTCCCGTCGAGTGCAGTACAGAGGAGAATCGCGATCTTTTCCGCTTCGCGCTTGGCGGCGTCGGTTCCGTCGGCATGATCGAACGCGTCCGGATCCGCACGAAGCCGATGCCGGCCTACTCGCGCGCCTATGTCAGCACGAGCCGTTCCTGGCGACAGATGCTCGATATCCTGGGGGAGATATCGTCGATGGCGCACGGGGATACCTTCAACGACGCGCCGATGGAACTGGTCGCCACGTGTTTCGCGACCGGACAGAGCTTCCTGCGCCGACGATACTATTTCCCCACGGGCCACGAGGCCGAGGATGCCTCTTCTCCTCGTCTGCCGCTGATTGGCGTCGCGAACGCTGGACCGATCGAGCGCGCCGCCTGTTTTTCAGACCTCGCCGACGTAGACGCCTGGCTGGCCGAGTTCTTCGGAAGACGCAAGGTG
>JAKFYA010000264.1 GCA_021731095.1 Acidobacteriota bacterium
TTCTCCAACGCCACGAGGGATGAACCCGCTCGTTCTCGTTCGCGACTTCTTCCTCACCCTCCTCGTGCTGGTGCTCGCCGCACCGCTCTATCTGCTGCCATGGCGCTCGGCCAGTACCGTGGCCCGCGGGTACGGATACCTCCTCGGCGCCCTCTCGCCCCGTGGCCGTCGCGTGGCCGCGCTGAACCTGCGCCGCGCCTATGGCCCGTCCATGACCCGTGCCCGCGCCGCGCAGATTGCGTGGCGCAACTTCGCCGGCTTCGTGGAAGGCATTGCGGACGGCGTGCAGTTCGGCCGGCGCTATGTGCGGCGGGAGGCCGACCCGCGACCGCTCTACGACGCGGAAGACCCGGACCTTGAGGCGCGCATTCTGGCCGACCCGCGGCCCAAAGTGTTTGTCACCGGGCACCTCGGCTCATGGGAAGTGGCGGCCGGCATCGCCGACCTGCGCTGGCCAGGCGGGGGCGCCGCGATCTTCCGTCACATCTCGAATCCGTTTCTCGATGCCCTCGTGCGTCGGCTGCGCACCCGGCACCCGAACCAGCTCATCGACAAGCGCGGCGCGGCCACGACGGCGCTGACCCGCCTGCGCGACGGCGACAGCGTGGCCATGCTGCTGGACGAGAACGCCGGCCCGCGCGGTGTCTTCGTCGACTTCTTCGGTCGTCCCGCGTCCACAGGCAAGATTGCCGCGCTACTCGCGCTGAATACGAACTCCCCTATCGTGGTGGCCGCCTGCCTGCGCCGGCCCAACCAGCGGTTCTTCTACCGGCTGGCGCTGATTGAGCCCGTGGGCCCGGCCAGCAACGAGGGCGTCGCCGCCACGACACAGGCAATTGTCTCGACGCTCGAGCGGTGGATCAGGGATGATCCCGAGCAGTGGCGCTGGACCCACCCGCGGTGGCGCACACGCCCCGACGGCAGTCAGGAGCAGTACAGCGCGGCGGATGTCGCGCGCGAGGTCACGGCATGAGCGGCGGAACCCTGGCAGGCACCTTCAATTTCTCGGGCAAGCGGGCCCTGGTCACTGGCGGCACGCGCGGCTTTGGCGCCCTGCTCTCGAAGCGACTGGCCGAGCATGGCGCGCACGTCTACATGAACTACGTGCGCGACGAGGCGACGGCGCAGCAGACGCTGGCCGAGATTCAGGCCGCGGGAGGCTCCGCCACCTTGCTCAAGGCGAACCTCGTGCACTCGGAAGAGATTGACGCGATGTTCGCGCAGGTGGCCGCCGAAGGGCCCCTGGACATCCTCATCCACAACGCCGCCCTCGGCACCTTCAAGCCCACGCTCGATGTGCGCGCGAACCAGTGGGACCTGACCATGGCGGTCAACGTCCGCGCCCTGCTCCTTTGCGCCAAGCGCGCGGTGCCGCTGATGGCGGGACGGCCCGGTCGCATCGTCAGCATGTCGAGCCTCGGCAGCGAGCAGGTCATCCCCTCGTATGGTGCCATTGGCACCAGCAAGGCCGCGCTCGAGGCGCTCACGCGCTACCTCGCCATCGAGCTGAAGCCGAAGCAGATCACGGTGAACGTGGTGTCGGCCGGCCCCCTGCCGAACACCTCGCTTGCGCTCCACCCGGGGTATGCGTCCATGGCAGCCCGCGCCACCGAGAAGGGCGCCGCGACACCGGACGAGGTGGCCGCCGCCGTGCTCTTCCTGTGCAGCTCGGCCGCCAGCGGCTTCGTGGGACAGACGGTCGTGGTGGACGGCGGCTATGGGTTGTCCGCGTAGCACCATCATGGCGCGCGCCACTCGCACGCTTGTCGTCGTGCTGGCGCTGGTCGTTGTGGTCGCCACCAGGGCGACAGCACAGTCGGCAGACTCCGCAGCCGTCGCGCAGCCTGGCGCTACACCCGACGGGGCACCGTCCTGTTCAGTCGTCGCCATCGGCTTCGATGGCGGCCACATCCTGCCCGAGTGGCTGTTCCGCTCTACCTTCGGCAAGCTGAAGGACGAGATTCGCGCCATGGGGCGCGAGGATATCTGCATCCATACCTATCCTGGCGTGCTGTCGCCACTGGCGCTCAAGTGGGTCAAAGCCAGGCCCGGCGCGCGCGTGGTGCTCTACGGTTACAGCAGCGGCGGCTGGACCGCCGTGCGCTTCGCCCGCCGCCTCAAGCAGGAAGGCATCCCCGTCGAGCTGCTAGTGCAGATCGATACGCCCTTCTGGTCCCGGGGACCAGTCCCCTCCAACGTGCGTGTCGCCGCCAACTTCTATCAGCAGCGCACGTGGTTCCCGCTACTTTGGGGTAGCGGCCGGATGCCGCGCGAAGACCCGGCAGCCACCAGCTTCAGCGGCAGCATCCGCGCACCCGGCAAGGGGCACTTCGACCTGCCCAACCTGCCTGAGCTACATCAACTGATTCTGGGCGCCATCGACACGGCATGGAAGACGGCGCATGCCGATGGTGGCGGTGGCGTCGGCACGCCCGCGCTGGCGCCTGCCGCTGTGGGCACCGCGAGCGGCGGCCCGGCCCCTCATTCCGGGAACTGATCATCGCGTGGTCGCCTCGCCCGTCAGTCCTGCAACGAACCATCACTGGGCTGCCCGAGCCTGATCTCTTATCGCGTACGCACGCATCCAGCCCCTCGTGCCATGGAGAGCGCGTGGTATTATCTGAGTTCGCGTGCGCCCGTAGCTCAGTTGGATAGAGCGGCTGGCTTCGAACCAGCAGGCCGCAGGTTCGAGCCCTGCCGGACGCACCACTCTCCCCCGCACGCGCCCGTAGCTCAGCTGGATAGAGCGTTGGCCTCCGGAGCCAAAGGTCGTAGGTTCGAATCCTACCGGGCGCACCACTTTCCGGCAATATTCCTAAACAATTTGGCACCTCTCGCGCATCGTTGATGCGTTTCAGGTGTGACCGGTCCATCCCCATGACCGGTCATTGACCGGTCACCGCCGACGACCGGTCACCCGCGAGATTCCGCCCACATCGCGCTTTTCCCGAATGTTTCGCAGCGAATGAGCCGCCGGAGCCGGAAGTGAACGCGTGTGATCATTGGCCTTTCACGCCCAGGCGCGTTGCTACCTGTCGGCCACCGATGGCACTGTCCGGTCATGCATACCGTCCCTTCCGAGGCCCGCACCTCAGACGGCACCGTCCTCACCATGCGCAGGCTTCGGGAACAGACTGGGTGTTCGCAGCGGGTGTTCGCCGCGGCGCTCGGCGTCTCAGCAGAAACCTACCGCACGTGGGATAGCGGGCGACGCGCGGTCCCGCTGGCATGGATGGAGAAGGCGCGCGCCCTCGCAGCCGAACATGCGGCACGCCAGGACTTCCTCACTCTGCCCTCCTTGGCTCGCGAACTCGGGGTGCATCGACGAACCCTTGAAGCAGCCGTCCGAGACGGGCGCCTTGAGGTGTGCTTCTCGTCACGCTCGGTGTTCGGCAGGCCGCTCCAACTCGCGAGCCTCGCCGCTGGCCGTCAATTCAAGCGCGAGTCCTTCGGCCGCTGCACACCAGGCCTGGAATGTCGCCGACCAGCCCTGCCCGACGTCCCGAGCGACTACGCCGCCAAGTTGCGGGGCCTCCGCCTGTGGCTCGGCCTGACGCTCGGGGACTTTGCCCACAAGGTCGGCGCGGCAGGCAAGGCGGTGGTGTACCAGTGGGAGTCCGGCAAACGAAGGCCCTCTCCCGTCTTCTGGCAGCGCATCGAGGGGCTCGTCGACGAGTGGCACAAGGCGCCACGCCCGTAGCGGGCGCCCGGCAGGCAGGCCCTCGCGACCGGTGGCGTGGCCGGCCTGGAACGGGACTTCACTTCAGAGGGCCACAGAGCGAATGTGTGGGTCACCACACCTTCAGGAGCCCACATGATTGCCGAGCCCATCGACTGCGCCCTTCCCCCTGATGCCGAGGCACCGCCCCGCCCGGATGAGTCGCTGCCCCCACGCCCGGCGGTGACAACCCTGGAGACCCTCATCGCAGCATATTTCCAGGAGTACGAGGTCCGCGACTTCCGCATCAACATCGCCCGCTGCCGCGTGGCACACCTCCGCGCCCACTTCGGGGATGTCC
>JAKFYA010000094.1 GCA_021731095.1 Acidobacteriota bacterium
GGTGGCGGAAGACGGACGGGCCAACAACCAGAGTTGGGACGGGGTCTGGGACGTCAAGACCGCCATCACGGATGACGGGTGGGTTGTGGAATTGCGCATCCCGTTCAAGACCCTGCGTTTTCCGGACCAGGATGTCCAGCGGTGGGGGTTGAATCTGGTGCGGATTGTCCGCCGCACGAACGAGTTGTCCCTCTGGAGTTTCGTGCCACGCCCGTTCCCCTTGTCGAAAATCTCGTTTGGCGGCGTCGTCGAAGGCATCGCCGGCGTACGGCCCGGACGCAATCTCCGCATCAAGCCGTTTGTCACTGCAGAGGCCAACCACCGGGCGTCAGCCACCACGACCCACGCCGACGGTGGCGTGGATGTGAAGGCCGGTCTCGGTCCGAACCTGCTCCTCGATGCGACCTACAGGACCGATTTCGCACAGGTGGAAGCGGACGAACAGCAGATCAACCTCACCCGGTTCAGCTTGTTCTTCCCGGAGAAGCGCGAGTTCTTCCTCGACAATGCCAACGCGTTCCAGATTGGCCCACCGACGGCCGGTACTGATCTGGTCCCGTTCTTCAGCCGTGCCATTGGTCTGAGTGCGGCAGGCAACCCCGTTCCACTCATTGGTGGCGGGAGACTGTCCGGCAAGACCGGCCGTACCCAGCTTGGCCTGCTCAACATCCAGACGGCAGAGCATGACGCGCCCGGGCAGACAGCCATCGCCTCGAGCAACTATGCGGCCTTTCGTGTGGCACGTGAATTCCTCAGCAATTCGGTCGGCAGTGCGTTCTATCTGGGACACGAGCGGAATGGGGGAGGCAACCGCGTGTACGGCACCGATGTCCGCATGAAGTTTCGGCGACGCCTGGACCTGGATGGCATGGCGATGCGTTCCGAGACGACTGGCGTCGGCGGCGGCACCGCCGTCCGTGGCGGCCTCACCTACGATTCCAATGTCACGACGCTGGGCGCGACCTATACGTCGCTCGATCCGACCTTCCGGAATGAACTCGGTTTCATCCGGCGTCCCGGAACCGACATTGCCACCGGCAGAGCGTCGCAGCGGTTTCGTCCCCGCCAGACCTACCGATTCATCCGTGAGTACGAGCCAGGCATCTCGCTCACACGCTATACCCGCGATCCGGTCGGCGTGGAGACGCAGACCATCAGCCCGGCGATTGGTCTGGCCTTTGCGGACGCGTCTGTGGCCAACCTCACCTGGACCATCAATGAAGAAGGGCTGGTTGCGCCATTCGCGATTCGGTCGGGCTATGTGATTCCGGCCGGGCGCTACCGGTTCGGGAATGGCGTGGCAGACGTCACCATGGCGCGATCGCACCGCATCGCCGCGAATGCCGCCTACCGGTTCGGCGAATTCTGGAATGGCACCCGCCAGGGCTTCACGGTCGGCGCACGGATGCGGGCCAGCGAGAAGCTCGCGGCGACGGTGAACTACTCCAGGGATGTGGTGGCGTTGCCGGTCGGGCAGTTCGACACCAATCTGCTGTCGCTCAGAATCGACGGGTCGTTCTCGACCCGCATGTTCCTGAATGCCTTCATCCAGTACAACAGCGTCACGCGCGAGGTGCTGTCGAACATCCGGTTCGACGTGATTCACCACCCGTTGTCAGACCTCTACGTGGTCTATAACGACACCCACGGAACCTCGGGCAACATGACCCGGGCGCGTGCGCTCATCATCAAGTTCACCCAGCTCTTCGCGTTCTAGCGGTGTCGCGTCCGGGGGGCGGCGTTACCGGAGCGCCGCCGTGTGCTGCCGGGCCAGTTCCTGCGCCGTCCGGAACTGAAGGCGCGCGACCCGGCTGGACTGGTCGCAAGGCAGCCACACTTCGCCCCGTGCCTCATCCCACCAGAGATGGCGTGAACCGCAGCCGTGGCTGGGCAGACGGAAGACCGTCCACTGGCGCGCCTGCGGGTTCAGCTTCACCACGGCATCGGCCATGGGCACGTCGGTGTAGACATTGTGCCGGGCGTCGACCTGCGTGGCGTACGGATGCCCGCTGACCGGCAAGGGATAAAACACGGGAACCCGCGTATGGATGTCGATGCCGGCCAACGTGCCGCCAGCCCAGTTTGGCACCCAGACTGTCGAGCCTGTCTTGTCGGCTGAGAGTCGTCGTGGTGCGGAGGCATAGGGGAGTGGACCAGCGGGATAGCTGCCCCAGCGCTGTGATCCGATGCTGTCGTAGAAATCGCGGTCGGCCTGGCGCATGGTCATCCGGCGGCGTTGCCATTGCGGGTCGCGCATCGGGATGCTCCAGGCCTGGCCGGTGCGTGCGTCGACCTTGGTGACGATGTCGGAGAGGAATCCGCTCCACCACCCGTTGTCCTCGGCGTCTGCGGCGATGCCGTAGGTCGTGCCATCGGCAGGGGTGGCCTGCTGGAAAAACCTGAAGCGGCTGGGAGTAGGGTCGAAGCGGAAGGAGCCGTACAGGCCATTGCTCCAGATGCGACCCTGGCTGTCGACATCGTTGGAATTCATGAAGGGTCCCATGCCGCGTGGGGGCGCATAGGTGTCCAGGGCGAGACGTGCCGGATCAAAACGGGCCAGACGCCCTCCGAAGTGGAACCAGAACCGGTTCTCGTGGTCGCGTGTCACCTGTTCGGTGATGAAGACCTGGCCATCAGCGTCGGTGAGTGTTACCGCCGTCATCTGTCCGGTCGCGGGATCAAGGCGCACCAGTGTGCGATTGGTCTCGAAGGTGGTTCGGTTCTCCAGGAGCCAGGCTCGACCCTGCGCGTCGATGGCGACATCGTGCACCCCGACCGTTCCGTGCATACCGACCGACGGGCCTGCAGACCATTCCTGCCCGCTGTGCCACGCCAGCTCATTCTGACGCTCACCGATCGGAATGTCGTACTCGGTGATGACCACGCGGGCGGCTTCGCCTCTGGGGCGCGAGGGTACGCGCAGCCGCATCGGGGACGGACCGGGCCCACGCATCTCGGCGAGATATCGGGCAAGGTCCTCACGGTGATGCCGGATGATGGCGCCGAGGAAGCCCAGTTGGTCGTCTCTGGGGTCCAGTCGGCCGGTCCACCCGGTGTGCGCGCTTTCCTCCATGGCGCGAATGGTGGCTCTCCAGCCGGCTTCGTCGAACCGGTTCTGCAGGACCACGCTGAGGCTGTGACAATCCGCACAGGCCACGAAGAGCACCTGCTTCATCCGACGGCGCTCGGCTGTGTCACCGGGGAGCGCGTCGAACCACTGATCACCGGTGAGCTGCGACTCGAAGTCAGTCGTGGCCGCGAGCACCAGAGACGCTCGCACGGGCGTGGCCGATGCAAGGACGACAGTGGCCCGCGTTGTCGTGAACCCTGCGGCCTGCGCCCACAGGTCATATCGGCCAGCCTGCAGAGGCGGGAAGATGAATCGGCCGTTCGTGTCCGCGTAGACCGACCTGGTGATCGTGGTGCCCGTCCGCTTGAGCGAGACGGCGGCGCCGTCGAGGGCGGCTCCCGTTGCGGTGTGGACCATGCCAGACAGGCGGGCATCGGCGGCCGGCACTGGCATGGCCACGTCCGATGTGGCCGTCTCGGTCTGGCGAACGGTCACCGGAACGCGCGCCTTGTGCCGGTCCGTGGGGGCGGACGCCGGGTCGACCGTGCGCAGGAAGGCGACGAGGTGAGCGAGGTGCGTCGAAGTCAGAGCAAAGCGGAAGCCGGGCATGCGCCCTGACCCAGTCAGGACGGTCTCGCGCAGTCGTGCATCCCCAAGCCGGTCCACCGTCGAACGGTCCAGCCACGGACCCATCGTCTGATAGGTCGGGGTGCCGACCCCATCGTGGCAAAAGGCGCACCGCTGCAGCCAGAGCGCTCGGCCGCGTTGAATGGCTTCGTCCGGAGTTGGTGCGGACACCAGGCGGGCCATGTCGTAGTCGCGTGTGACGACGAGAACGGCAGGCGCCGGGGCCTGGGCCGCGAGGACCACGCCGACGGTGACGGTGAGTGCGACGACAGCCGTCCGGAACATGGGCATGGC
>JAKFYA010000221.1 GCA_021731095.1 Acidobacteriota bacterium
GGATGGTACCGCAGCGCTCGTCACCTCGGCTGCGGCCCGCAGACAGGCACGAAGAAGTGGCCCGGCGAGGCCATCTCGCTCGCTCTCCACGCAAGTCCCGTCGAGATGGCAAAGAGCACCTCGTCCCTGTCGAACGGCTTCACGACATACGCCACGACCCCGGCCCGCAGCGTGAACGATGAGTCCAGTTCGCGCACGCCGGTGGCCAGAATGACCGGGACAGAGGCATGGCGCTCGCGCATCCGGTCCACCAGCCAGATGCCATCAGCGCCGGGCATGCGGACATCGCAGATCGCCAGATCCACCGTCTGCGCGTCCAGCAGTTCCAGCGCCTGCTCGGCGCTGGCCGCCAACAGGGCGTGATGGCCGAGCCGTCGCACCCACGACGCGAGGATGTGTCGAATGCCGTCGTCGTCGTCGACGACGAGAACCGTGCGGAGCTGTGTCATGGCTGGACCGTCCCCAGCATGAATCGGCCATCCCAGGCCGAAGGTTGAATCGGGTGACCGGCGCGAAGCCGAGCGCTACGCTCCGAGCGGGTGCGTGGCGATGCAGTGCTCGACCACGGGGGTGCCATCGATGAGATGTTCCCGGATGATGCGCTCCAGCACAGGCGCATCGCAGCCGCCGTACCAGGTGCCTTCGGGATAGACCACGGCGATCGGTCCGCCTTCGCAGATGCGAAGGCAGTTGGCCTTCGTGCGCAGGATGCCGCCCTGCTCGGAGAGTCCCAGTTCCTTGAGGCGCCGCTTCAGATACTCCCAGGCTTCGAGGCTTCTGGCGGCATCGCAACACTTGGGTGTCGTGGCGTCGGCGCAGAGCAGGATGTGCCGTCGGGCCACAGGGACGCCGATGCTGCGGGCGATGCGGCGTTGGGCGTCAGTCACGCCCTCTGGCTCAGCCACGTCGGGCGCCCCAGGGCGGGGTGTCGGGCAGTTCGTAGTACCGCTTGTACATGCCGCGCCTGAACAGGAAGCCACCCAGAGGACCCAGCCAGTCCAGGACGAGATGCATGTAGCCCAGGTCCATCAGTTCGATCAGGTTGCCGTCCATGTCCTTCGCAAAGAAGAACGTGTGGCCCCGGGGGGATCGCTCGGGCTTGCTGACGCACTCGACACCACGCGACGTCAGGTAGTCGTACCACCGCTGTGTCCCGCGGACGTTGAAGGAGATGTGCGTCAGACCCACACGGTTCCAGGGATTGGCCACCGGAGGTTGTTGCGGCGTGAACTCGAAGATTTCCAGCACGGCGCCGCCGGGCACCCGGATCCAGCCGATGCGGCATGACGGCGCCTCGGTGTCCTGTCCCACGCCGAAGAAGCTCTTGACGCGGTCTGGCGGCGTTTCAGACACGCCGACCAGCGGGCATCCGAACACATCCCAATAGAAGCGGACGGCGCGGTTGAAGTCCGACACCGTGATGCCGGCATGACTGAAGGAGCGGGCGTTCATCATTGGGCCTGTCTGAGATGGGCGGCAACGCGCAGCGCCTGCGCAATGATCGTCAGCGCAGGATTCACGGCGGCCGACGACGGGAAAAACGAGGCGTCCACGACGTGAAGGTTCTCCACATCGTGGGTGCGGCACATGGGGTCCAGGACGCTCGTCCGCGGATCGGTGCCGAACACGAGCGTGCCGCACTGGTGCGTAGTGTTCCGGTTCTGGTGCGAGTGCGCCACGGTCAGCCAGTATCCGAGCTTCCGGATCAGCCGCTTCATCTCGTTGACCAGGCGCTGGTGGGCCTGCAGGTTGTTGGCCCGGTAAAGCAGGTGGATGCGTCCCTGGCTGTCGACGGTCACCCGGTTGTCGGCCTTCGGGAGGTCCTCAGACATGACGAGCCAGTCCACGCCACGCGCCACCCACCAGTCATACGCCCACAGCGGAATCCATGGGACGACAATCTGCGCCATCACCCCGTGCGTGCGTCCCTGGGCCTGAATCTGGCCGAGCGGGTGGCCGCCGTCCGGACCGTGCAAATAGAAGTCGTTGATGGCGACCGTCTTCTGGAAGACATCCGTATTCACCCGCATCGGGTGAAAGCCCTGCATCATCGTGGCCAGATGCGCCATGTAGTGGCGCCCGACCATTCCTGAACTGTTGGCCAGTCCGTTCGGATGGCGATCCGAGGTCGACCGCAGCAGCAGGGCGGCAGAGTTCACGGCGCCACACGACACGATCACCAGCGGGGCCGAGACCCGTCGGCGCTCGCCGCGGACAGACACCTCGACCGTCTCCACCCTGGTGCCCGCGGCATTGGTGAGCAGCCGTTCTGCAAAGGCCGACGTCCAGATGTCCACGTTCGGCAGCGCGGAGGCTGGCGTGACGCAGCACACATCCGCATCACTCTTCGAACGGACCTGGCAGGGAAACGAGTTGCAGGTGTTGCACAGACGGCACCCGCCTTCTTCGCCCGGACGGATGAGGCCCAGGGGCAGCGGCGAGGGGTGCAGGCCCTGGGCGCGTAACTGCGCGACCAGGCCGGCCATGCCGGGCGCATGGGGAATGGCTGGGAAGGGATAGGGACCGCGTGGCGGCTCTGTGGGGTCGTCCCCAACCGCTCCATGGACGTGATAGAGCCGTTCGGCCTCGTCGTAGAAAGGCGCCAGCGTGTCGTACCCGATCGGCCAGGCAGGCGTGTGGCCATCCGCCAGTTCCCGGGCCTCGAAGTCCTGGCGACGGAGCCGATAGAGCACGCTCCCCCAGAACCGCGTGTTCCCGCCGAGGTTGTAGTGGGTGTAGGGCTGGAACTGTCGGCCTTCGTCGTCGATCCACTGTTCGGTCGTCTGGTAGCGCCGGTGCTTCCAGACGGCCTCGGGGCTCCAGTTCTCGGCCTCCTGGGGAACCCGCTCGCCACGTTCGAGCACGAGAATCCTGGCACCCGTTGGCGCGAGCGCGTGCAGCATCGTGCCGCCGCCGGCGCCGGTGCCAATGATGATGATGTCGTAGCCGGAGGTCACGCGTAGATCTGGTCCATGAGGCGCTGATCGTCGATGGCCCGTTCCAGTGACATCTCCGGAGCCGTGCCCGTGCGGATCGCCCGGGCAAAGTCGCGGTACATGGCCTGATAGCCACGGATGTCCCGGAGGCCCGGGAAGAGCAGGCGGGGAAGACCGCGACCGCGCACGAAGACGAAGCCTCCGTTGGACTCGAAGGTGATGATGCCGGCGCGTCCCATCAGCTTCGAGACGCGGAGCCCCCGAAGCAGCGATGGCACCTCGCGGGAGTAGTAGAGGGAGCCGACCGCGCCGTTGTCGTACCGGAAGGACACGAGCATGCTCTTCGCGCGGCGGTCCTGATCTTCCGGCGCCAGGTCAGGCCGGAAACCCTGGATGCTGGTGATGGACGGTCCCAGACTGCCCGCGATGTGCAGCCAGTGAATGCCCTCCTCGAAGAACGCATCACCGCCGGCCATCGATTCATCGTTGCGCCAGTCATCGGCCTGCTTGAGTCGCCTGGCCAGCGTGGTGAAGTGCGCGAAGACCATCTCGCCGATGGCGCCCTCCTGCAGAAGGCGTCGCAGCAGCACGGCCAGTGGTTTGTAGTGATCGTTCTCCCCGACCAGGACGACGCGACCCGCGCGGTCCCGGGCGTCGCGAACGGTCTCGAAGTCTGCCATGGTCGGGAAGGCGGGCTTCTCGACCAGCACGTGCTTGCCGGCCGCTAGCGCCTGCAGGGTCAGGTCGCGGTGATAGCGCGGTGGCACGGCGACAACCACGGCGTCCACCTGAGGGTCGGCAATGGCGGCATCGTAGCTGGACCATGCCGCCATGCCGCTGAACTCGCGCCGGTACGCCTCTGCCCGCGCGGCATCACGGCTCGCGTAGCCGGGCTGCACCTCTGCCCCGAGGGCGCGCAGATGGCGGCTATGTACACGCGTGATGAAGCCACAGCCCAGGAAGGCCAGGCGAAGGGGAGCAGGCACGCTTCCGATCATAGCGCGGCGACGCGGCCGGGTCGTCTACTCGGC
>JAKFYA010000120.1 GCA_021731095.1 Acidobacteriota bacterium
GCGACCCGCTCGGACCTGCTGCTGCTGCAGAACAGCGAAACGCTGGTGCCGCCCGGCGCCATCGACACGCTGGTGGCGGGGCTGGCGCGGCATCCCGATACGGCCATTGTCGGGCCACGCCTGGTCAATGCCGAGGGACGTGCGGAGCTGTCCTTCGGGCCGATGCTCTCGCCGCTGGCGGAACTGCGGCAGAAGCGGCTGGTCCGCGGGAACGACGCCGGCACGCCGGCCATCGTGGCGCGCGTCGAGGCCATGACCAGGCGGGAGCAGACGGTCGACTGGGTCAGTGGGGCCTGCCTGCTGGTGCGCCGGGCCGACGCGGAGGCGGCCGGCCTGCTGGACGAGCGCTACTTCATGTACACCGAAGATGTGGACTTCTGCGCCGCCGTTCGCGCCGGCGGAGGGCATGTGCGCTTTCTGCCCCAGGCACAGGTGACGCACCTGCGAGGCCGCTCGGCCAGCACGGCACCGCGTGCCACCTCGCAGGCCTATCGACGCAGCCACCTGGCCTTCTACGACAAGCACCACCCGCGCCTGGCGCCCCTGCTCCGGCTGTACCTGCGGCTGAAAGGCCAGCACCCGGTCTAGCCCGGCACCTCGGAAAGACGCGGGCCCGAGGCCGTGGGCCGGTTATCATCGAATCGCATGCGGGTCGCGATAGACGCCCGGAAAATTCACGATTTCGGCATCGGGACCTATATCCGGAACCTGTTGCGCCATCTCGCGCGCATCGACCGGGATACCGAGTACGTGCTGCTCTGCCTCGAACGGCATCAGCACATGGCCGGCGAACTGGGCGCGAACTTCCGCGCCGTACGCCTGGACTCGCCCAACTATTCCATCCGCGAGCAGTTCACCGTGCCGTGGGTGCTGCACCGCGAGAAGCCGGACGTCTTCCACGCACCGCACTACGTACTCCCACCGCTGGTGCCATGCCGGTCCGTCGTGACGATTCACGACTGCATCCATCTCCGCTTCCCGCAGTATCTGCCGCATCGCGCCGCCTACGCCTATGCCCGCGCGTCGATGTGGGCGGCCGCGCATCGCGCCGACCGGGTGCTGACGGTGTCGGAGGCCTCGAAGCACGACATCCTCCACTACTTCAACATTCCGCCAGAGAAGATTGAGGTGGTCTACAACGCACTCGACGAGCGATTCCAGACCACGCCGGATGACGCCGCGCTGGCACTGGTGCGGGAACGCTACCAGCTCAACCACCCATTCGTGCTCTACGCCGGCAACATCAAGCCGCACAAGAACCTCGTGCGCCTGATTGAAGCCTTCGACGGCCTGCGCCATCAGGGGTTCGAGGACCTGAAGCTGCTGATCATCGGCGACGAAATCTCGAAGTGGCCGGCCCTGCGCCATGCCGTCCACGCTCACAAGCTCCACAAGCACGTCCGGTTCCTGGGGTTCCTGAGCGACGACACCCTGGCGGCCCTCTACCGGCTGGCCTCGGTCTTCGTGTTCCCCTCCCTCTATGAGGGGTTCGGCCTGCCCCCGCTTGAGGCCATGGCCAGCGGCACGCCGGTCGTGACGTCGAATGTCTCCTCGCTGCCAGAGGTGGCGGGAGATGCCGCGGTGCTGGTCGATCCGAACAGTGCGGCTGACATCCAGTCCGGGATGTTCCGTGTGCTCACGGACCCTGTCCTGCGGGCCCGCCTCGTGGCACGCGGCCTGGTCCGCGCCCGCGAGTTCTCGTGGGACACCTCGGTCCGCCGAACCAGGCAGATCTACGAAGACGTCGCCCGTCGCTGACATGCGGACCGCCCTCATTCACGACTGGCTGACCGGTATGCGCGGCGGCGAGAAGGTGCTGGATGTCCTCTGTGACCTTCACCCGGAGGCCGACATCTTCACCCTGCTGCACCGTCCGGGGTCGGTGTCTGCCACCATCGAGCGACACCCGATCCACACGTCGTTCATCCAGCGACTGCCTCGCGCGGCCACGGCCTACCGCAACTACCTGCCGCTGTTCCCGCTCGCCATCGAGCACTTCGACCTGACCGGGTTCGACCTGGTCATCAGCGCCAGCCACTGCGTGGCCAAGTCGGTGGTTCCGGCGCCAGGCACCAGACACCTCTGCTACTGCTTCTCGCCCATGCGGTACGCCTGGGACCAGTTCGATGCCTATTTCGGGCCTGCGCGGGTGGGCTGGTGGAAAAGCCGGCTGCTGTATGCGCCCATCCTGGGGCACCTGGCACGGTGGGACGCCTCGACGGCCGAGCGGGTACACCGGTTCGTGGCCATCTCGGACCACGTTGCCGGGCGGATCCGCCGATACTATAATCGGGACGCGGCGGTCGTGTATCCACCTGTAGATACAGGGTTTTTCACGCCGGCGCCCCCGGGACAGCCCCCTGTGGGCGACCACGTGCTGATTGTGTCGGCGCTGGTGCCGTACAAGCGGATCGACCTGGCGGTGGATGCCTGCACCCGCATGGGTCTGCGGCTCCGGATTGTTGGGGACGGACCGGAACGGACTCAACTTCAGGCACGTGCGGGTGCGACGGTGGAGTTCCTGGGTCCCCTGACGAACGAGCAGATCCGGGACGAGTATCGGGCGGCACGCGCGGTGCTGCTGCCCGGCGAAGAGGATTTCGGCATCGCGCCGGTGGAAGCCCAGGCGTGCGGGCGTCCGGTGGTGGCCCTGGCTCGAGGCGGCGCGCTCGAAACCGTGCGAGACGGGGAGACCGGCGTGCACGTGGCGAACACCAGCGTCGACGCCTTCATCGCGGCGCTGGAACGCGTGGCGCGTCTGTCGTGGGACGAGGCGCATATCCGGGAGTCGGCCGAGCGCTTCTCGCTTGCCCGCCACCGCGAGGGACTGATGCGGGTGACCGAAGAGACAATGGCTGCACCCGTGGGAACCCGATGGTAAGGCGCCACAATCGCCTGCTCGTCGCGTTCTATGTCATCACCGACGCCATGCTCGCCGTGTGGGCGTTCCTGCTGGCCTATGGCATCCGCTTCGAGAGCGGCCTCATCCCGGTCACGCGTGGCTATCCCCCCATTGATCAGTACCTCAGCGTCGCGCCCTTCATTGCGCTGCTGACGCCGCTGGCCTTCCACCTGCAGGGCATCTACCGGCTGCGCCGGGGCCGGTCACGGGTCGACGACTTCTTCGGCGTGCTCGTCGGGAGCATCCTGGCCGTCGTGCTCGGCGTGGTCTTCACGCTGTACTTCCAGGCCTACTACGCGTCAGAGGAGGCCCGCGCCAATGGCGCCTACCAGGTCTCCCAGCTGGTCTGGGGCATCTTCCTCACGCTGAATGTCGCCTTTGCCTATGCGTCGCGCGAGGCCATCAGGGAACTGCTGGAGCGGCGCTGGCGTGCCGGCGTCGGTCTGAAGCGGATTCTGATTGCCGGGTCGGGTGACCTCGGGCGGATGGTCGCGGACCGGATCCTGCAGCACCGCGAACTCGGCTTCATGGTGGTCGGCTTCCTGGACGACCGGGCTGGGGGGGACCACATCGGGTACCGTGGCCTGCCGCTGCTCGGGACGCTCGCCGAAGTCGCCGACATCGTCCAGCGGGAGAAGATCGACCATCTGTACGTCGCGCTGCCCATTGATGAACACGCCAAGCTCCTCGAGCTCATGGATGTCACCAGCCGCGAGTTCATCGATGTGAAGGTCGTGCCGGACCTGCTGCAGTTCATTGCCCTGCGGGCCCGGCTCGAGGACCTGGACGGCCTGCCGGTCATCAACGTGAACGACGTGCCGCTTCAGGGCTTCAATGCCTGGGTCAAGCGGCTGCTCGACATCGTGCTCTCGTCCGCCGCGCTGCTCGTAATGGCCATTCCCTGCGCGATCATTGCCGCCATCGTGAAGTGGACCTCGCGCGGACCGGTGTTCTACAAGCAGGAGCGGATGGGGCTGGACGGCAAGGCGTTCCATGTCCACAAGTTCCGCTCGATGTATCTGGACGCGGAGGATGCCAGCGGCCCCGTCTGGGC
>JAKFYA010000412.1 GCA_021731095.1 Acidobacteriota bacterium
GCCAAGGCCATTCTCGACCCGCTGTACGACTGGGCGGTCGAGGCGTCGCGCTAGGGTTCTAGCCCACCACCACCGAAGCCGTGACCTGGGGCGTCGCCTTCAGCGACTGCGCCACCAGGCACGCCTTCTCCGTCTTCTCGAGCAGCCGTGTCGCCAGCGCCTCGCTGGTGCCAGCGGGCACCCGCAACGCCACCTGCAGCGCAAAGGCCGTGAACTGCGGCACGCGGTCCACCGTGTCGAGCGTGCCGGTGGACTGTACCCGGATGTCGGTCCACGGCAGCTTCGACGCGGCTGAAATGGCTCTGAAGGTCAGGATGAAGCAGTCGGCCACGGCCGCCGTGAGCAGCGTTTCAGGCGACCAGCGGTCGCCCGGCCCCCCGAACGGCACAGGCGGGGCGGACGGCAAGGCGGCAATGCCTTCGCTGGCCAGCGACACCTCCCCCTCGGGAGCGGCGGTGGCGGCGGCGACGTACTGATGGGGATAGGGCTGCATGGGGTTCTCCGATGTCCCCAGCCTACTCCACCCTTCTCCACTCAACAGTCTCGCTGACACGGACCATAAATCTGCGCCGGCGCAGAGCCTCCGGCGGTATGCTGTGGACAGAAGGACTTGAGGGGACTCTATGAGCACGATTGACGACCCCATTCGCCGCTGGCGCCACGACCTGATGAACCAGTTGGGCATCATCGACGGGCTGAGCAGGATTCTGTCGAGCGAAGCGGCACCGGACGACCCACGGCTCGAGGACTACGTCACCATCCAGAACGCCGTGAAGCGCGCGGTAGAGCTGGTGCAGAGCCACCCCTCAACAAGCGTCAATGAATAACGCCATGGCAGGCTCCGACGACGACGAACGCATCCGCCTACAGCAGGCGCAAAAGCTGGAGGCCATCGGCACACTGGCCGGCGGCATCGCCCGCGACTTCAACAACATCCTGGCCCACATCGCCGGACACCTCGAGCTGGCGCGTGCGGAGGCCGAACTCGACGGGGCCATGGCTTTTCACCTCGGCGAGATCGACAAGGCGCAACAGCGCGCGACCGATCTGGTAAAACGTCTGCTGATGTTCAGCAATCGCCAGGCGCCGCAGCGGAAGGTGCTGCCATTGACGCCGGTCATTGACGAGGCGCTCCTCCTGCTGCAGAGCGCTCTGCCGCCGAACATCCGGGTGCGGACGCAATATGCCGACCACCTGCCGCCGGTGGCGGTGGATGCGCTGCAGGTATCGCAGGCCATTCTGAATCTGGGCACCAACGCCGCACACGCCATGCGGGCACAGGGCGGCGACCTGACGGTGTCCGTGCAGGCCACCACCGTAACGGCCGACGCGCTGCCAGCGCCAGGCCTGCAGCCGGGGCCCCATCTGCACATCGCGGTGCGCGACACCGGCAGCGGCATGCCGCCCGAAGTCGTGGCCCGCGTGTTCGAACCGTTCTTCACCACCAAGGGTGCCGAAGGCACGGGCCTCGGCCTGCCGATGGTGCACGGCATCCTGCGCGATCACGACGGCGCCATCACGCTCGAGAGCGAGCCCGGCGTAGGCACCACCTTTCACATCTACCTGCCAGCCATCGTGCAGGCGACCGCTGCGGCGCCAGCGCAGGGGAACGACGACCTGGTGCTGGGGCACGGCCAGCACGTCATGTACGTTGATGACGAAGAAGGGTTGATCTTCCTGATGAAGCGGATGCTGTCGCGGCTGAAGTACCGCTGCACCGCCTTCTCGGACCCGCACGAGGCGCTGGAGGCGTTTCGCGCCGCGCCAGACAGCTTCGATGGTGTGCTGACCGACCTGGCTATGCCCGGCATGACCGGCGTGCAACTGGTGGAGGCCATCCGGGCCATTCGTCCGGAGGTGCGCGTGGCGGTGGTGACCGGCTACGACCAGGACGACCTGACGGCGCTGGATGAGGCCGGCATCAGCATCCGCCTCAACAAGCCCACACCGCCGCCAGAACTTGGCCGCGCCCTGCAGGCGATGTTCCAGGACTGAAGCGGCGCGCTAGTCCTTCGCCGAGTGCGACGACTCGGTCAGCACCAGGCCGGTACCGAGTCCGGCTGGCAGCTTGATGCGGTCGCTGAACGAGCCGAGGTTGAACCCCTCGCGCACCCTGCCCTTCACCATCACGCGCGCGCTGTTGCGTGGCACGCCGTGGGTGGACGCCACCCAGAGCTGGCCGGTGCCATCGTCAATGCGGTACACGCCGCGGTTGGCGAACGAGAAGCTATCCACCACACGGCCCATGAGCTGCACGTCCCGGTTGCGATATTTCGACGGGTCGGCCAGCACCTGATTCACCGACAGCGTCGACGCGCAGGCCGTGGTCAGCAGGGCGCCCAGCGCCAGAGCCGGCAACAGGAGCAGTCGGCGCGTGGTGACAGGACGGTCGGTGCGGATCGAGGGCGAAGTGGTCATGCGTGCTTCGAGCATACCGCACGCCTGCGCGGGCCGTCTGTGCCGTCGAGCGCAGGGTTGACCGGTTCGGCGGGCCACAAGTACGGTGAACCCGCATGACCGTGGTGCTTGGCATTGACGCGGCGTGGACGCCCACGCACCCGAGCGGCGTGGCTGTGGTCCGGCACACGGCGGCCGGCTGGCGGACCTGCGGCGTCGCCCCCAGTTACGCGGCGTTCCTGCGTCTGGCCGACGGCCATGCCGTGGACTGGACCGGCCCCGCCCCTGCGGGCGAACCGCCACCGGTGCCGGCATTGCTGACCGCCGCCGGGCGACTGGCCGGCGCGGCCGTGACCGTGGTGGCGCTGGACATGCCTATCGCCCATGGCCCCTTCAGCACGCGCCGCGAAGCGGACAACGCCATCTCACGTGCCTTCAGCAGCCGCGGCTGTTCCACCCACTCGCCCACCGCAGACCGTCCCGGCGCAATGGGCCGCACACTCACCACCGACCTGGAGGCCCAGGGCTTCACCGTCGCCACGACCGCCCCACGCACCGGTACGAAGCACGCGCTGGAGGTGTATCCCCACACCGCCTTGCTGACGCTGCTGGGCCGCGCACGGCGCGTGCCCTACAAGATCGGCAACAGCACGAAGTACTGGCCCGGCCTTCCCGCCGCCGACCGTCGCGCCCTGCTGCTGACGGAGCTGCGCCATATACATGGCGCACTCACTGCGACGCTCGGGCCGATGGTCTTGCCACTCCCCTCGCCCACCAGCCACGGCACGCTGCACACCCTGAAGCGCTACGAAGACGCCCTCGACGCCCTGGTCTGCGCCTGGGTGGCCACCACCTTCGTCGACGGCCGCGCCACCCCCTACGGCGACCCCTTTGCGGCGGTGTGGACGCCGGAAGCGCTGTAGCTGGAACGAGGCCTCATGTACGCGCCATCGACATGTCGTTCCTGACCTGTCGAAGAAATGCAAAACCTTCGACACGTGGGTGCCTCGCCCAACTCGTAGCCCCTTGCCATTCCCCCAATCTGTGGCTAACTGGAAGGATGCGGATCCTCCTCTACAGCGGCAAGGGCGGCGTGGGCAAGACGAGTGTGGCGGCAGCCACTGGTGTCCAACTGGCACGGAAGGGTCTGCGGACGCTGGTGATGAGCGTGGACCCGGCGCACAGTCTGGCCGACTCGTTCTCGCTGAAGAACAGCCTGTTCGATGCGGCGACGGCGGACCCGGTGACGGTGGCGCCCAACCTCGCGGTGCAGGAAATCAACATCCAGGTTGAGCTGAAGCGCCACTGGAACGAGATTGCGGGCTATCTCACGATGGTGCTGCGCACCTCCGGGCTGGGCGATGTGGAGGCAGAGGAGCTGGCCATTCTGCCCGGCATGGAAGAGCTGAGCGCGCTGATGTACGTGAATCAGTACCGCAAGCAGGGCACCTACGACGTGGTGGTGCTGGACTGCGCGCCCACGGCCGAATCGCTCCGCTTCATTGCCATGCCCACGACCCTCGAGTGGTACATGAAGCACGTGTTTCCC
>JAKFYA010000220.1 GCA_021731095.1 Acidobacteriota bacterium
GCACGACCTGCGGCCACCGTCGCCACCAGGCCAGGCAGGCCAGGGTGCAGGCCGCCACCATCCCCAGTCTGACGACCACGGTCGGGCATGCCCACTCCCCTGGCCAGGTGGGCATGGCACTGCCCACAAGGGCACCGACGGTCAGGGCCAGGCCGGGAATCAGGGCACCGAGAGGCATCCCACCGGTGGCTGCAAGAACCGCGCTGCGCGCAGACAACCGCAGGTCCACCCATCCCGGTGAGGAATCTTCTGCCTGTCCTCGCCCCCGTACGCAGAAACCGCCACGCGGTGGGCGTGGCGGCTCTGTCCTGTCGGGTGCGCGCATCAGCGCGCGCAGGGTCTGCGCTGACGCGGGGCTACGTGCGCGCGTCGGCCCCCGCGTAGTAGTCCTGCAGGGACCGGACCGTGAGCCCCTTCTCCCGCAACGCGCGAATCGCCATGACGGAGGCCGATGCGCCGGTCAGCGTGGTAATGCAGGGCACGCCAGCCATGGTGGCCGCGCGGCGCACCGCCCGATCATCGAAGAACGACTCCCGGCCGAGCGGTGTGTTGATGACCATGTCGATCTTCCGGTTGACGATCTGGTCGGCCACATTCGGCCGCCCTTCGTTCACCTTGAACATCACCTCGACCTCCAGCCCGTGGGCCCGGAGAAAGGCGGCGGTGCCGCGACTGGCCGTCAGCGTGAATCCGAGTTCCGCCAGGTCCCGCGCAATAGGGAGCACGGTCGGCTTGTCGCTGTTGTTGACACTGATGAAGACACGTCCCTTGTCGGGCAGGCTCTGGCCGGCGCCCTTCATGGCCTTGATGAACGCCACGCCGAAGCTGTCGGCACCGCCCATGACCTCACCGGTCGACTTCATCTCGGGACCGAGGATCGTGTCGACGCCGGGGAATCGCACGAAGGGGAACACCGGGCTCTTCACGAACACGCCGGCGGCCTGGAGATCCTCCACCAGCCCGAGCTCGGCCAGGGTGCTGCCCGCTGCCACACGAGCCGCAACCTTTGCCAGCGGCACCCCGGTCGCCTTCGAGACGTAGGGCACCGTGCGGGATGACCGCGGGTTCACCTCGATGACATAGACGGTGTCGTCCTTCATCGCGTACTGGATGTTCATCAACCCGACGACATTCAGCGCACGGCCGATGCGGCGGGTGTACTCCCGCATGGTCACCAGATGCTTCTCGGACACCAGGAACGGCGGCACCACGCAGGAGCTGTCGCCCGAGTGGATGCCAGCCTCCTCGATGTGCTCCATCACGCCGCCAATGACCACGGCGCCGGTGGCGTCCACCACGGCATCGACGTCGAACTCGAAGGCGTCTTCCAGGAAGCGGTCGATGAGCACGGGACGATCGTGCGAGACGTCGACCGCGCCAGCCATGTAGCGATCCAGCGAGGACTGGTCGAACACGATGGCCATGCCCCGGCCACCAAGCACGTACGAGGGACGGACCACGACCGGATAGCCGATGCGGCCTGCCACGGCCCGCGCTTCTTCGCGCGACACCGCCGTGCCACTCTCCGGCTGCGGAATACCAAGGTCCCACAACAGGCGCGAGAAGCGTTCCCGGTCCTCGGCCAGGTCGATGGAGTCTGGCGTGGTGCCCAGAATCTTCACCCCGGCCTCCTGGAGATCGAGCGCCAGCTTCAGCGGCGTCTGGCCACCGAACTGCACGACGCACGCCACGTCGGCGCCGTTCGCCTGCTCTTTGTCCACAATCGCCATGACGTCCTCGAACGTCAGCGGCTCGAAGTAGAGGCGATCAGCCGTGTCGTAGTCGGTCGACACGGTCTCCGGGTTACAGTTCACCATCACCGTCTCGTAGCCCTCCTCGCGGAGGCCGAACACGGCATGACAGCAGCAGTAGTCAAACTCGATGCCCTGCCCAATCCGGTTCGGGCCGCTGCCGAGGATGATTACTTTCTTCTTGCTGGTCGGACTGGCTTCGCAGACCTGTTCGAAGGTGCCGTACATGTACGGCGTGAACGATTCAAACTCGGCGGCGCAGGTATCGATGCGCTTGTAGACCGGCATCAGACCGTCCTCAAGTCGCCGCTGCCGCACCAGGCTCTCGTCCACACCGAAGATGTTCGCGATGTCCGGATCACTGAATCCGGTCCGCTTGAGGGTCCGCAGCATGTCGGGCGACATCTCGCGGAACTCTCCGAGTCCGGCCATGCGGCGCAGATCCTCGATCTCCGCAAACTGCTGGAGGAACCAGGGATCGATCTTCGTCAGTTCGTGAATGTCCGCGAGGGACATGCCTCGACGGAGCGCCCGGAAGAGCGCCCACATGCGACGGTCATTCGGTACCACCAATCGCTTGCGGAGCGTGGCGTCATCCTCGTCGTCGTCACTGTGGTCGTCCGGGCGGGCCGGGAAGAGGCTGCCGGTCTTGCCCAGTTCCAGCGAGCGCACCGCTTTCAGGAACGCTTCCTTGAAGGTGCGCCCGATGGCCATCGCCTCGCCCACCGACTTCATCTGCGTCGTGAGTGTTCGGTCAGCCTGCGGGAACTTCTCGAAGTTCCATCGCGGGAACTTGACGACGATGTAGTCGATGGTCGGCTCGAACGACGCGGGCGTCAGACGCGTGATGTCGTTCGGAATCTCATCCAGGTGATACCCGAGCGCCAGCTTGGCGGCAATCTTGGCGATCGGGAAACCCGTCGCCTTGGAGGCCAGCGCTGACGAGCGCGACACGCGCGGGTTCATCTCGATGGCCACAATGCGGCCATCCTGCGGATTGATCCCGAACTGGATGTTCGATCCGCCCGTCTCCACGCCCACCCGGCGGATGATGCGGCGACCGATGTCGCGCATCCGCTGGTATTCCTTGTCGGTGAGGGTCAGGGCCGGCGCGACGGTGATGCTGTCACCGGTATGCACGCCCATGGCGTCGATGTTCTCGATCGAGCAGATGACCACGAAGTTGTCGGCGACATCCCGCATCACCTCCAGCTCGTATTCCTTCCACCCGATGACCGACTCCTCAACCAGCACCTCGTGCACCGGGCTGAGCTCGAGCCCGCGACTGGCCACCTCGCGGAACTCGTCGAGGTTGTACGCGATGCCGCCGCCCACACCGCCCATGGTGAAGGAGGGCCGGATGATCGAGGGGAAGCCCGTCTCCTCGACGATGGCCAGCGCCTCTTCCATCGACTTGGCGACGCCGCTGCGCGGCACCTCGACACCAATTTCCTTCATGGCGTCGCGGAACAGGAGCCGATCTTCGGCCACCTTGATGGCGTCGATGGAGGCGCCAATCAGCTTGACGCCGTACTTCGCGAGCGTGCCCTGCTCCGCCAGCGCCACCGCCAGATTGAGGGCCGTCTGGCCACCCACCGTCGGGAGCACCGCATCGGGACGCTCCTTCTCGATGATCTGCGCCACGATCTCCGGCGTGAGCGGCTCCACATAGGTGGCGTCGGCCATCTCCGGGTCCGTCATGATGGTCGCCGGGTTGCTATTGACCAGAATGACGCGCAGGCCCTCGGCGCGCAGCGCCTTGCAGGCCTGCGTGCCCGAGTAGTCAAACTCGCAGGCCTGCCCGATAACGATCGGACCTGAGCCAATGACGAGGACGGACTTGATGTCAGTGCGTTTGGGCATGGTGGTCCGGGCCTACCGCATCGACTCGAGGAACTGCCGGAACAGATAGTCCGCATCGTGCGGTCCCGGAGCAGCCTCAGGATGGTACTGGACGGAGAAGACTGGGCGCGACACGTGGCGGACCCCTTCCACGGTGCCGTCATACAGGTTCAGATGTGTCACCGCCAGCGTGGACGGCAGGGAGTCCGGATCGACCGCGAAGCCGTGGTTCTGGGAGGTAATCTCCACCTTGCCGCTCGCCAGTTCCTTCACCGGGTGATTGCCGCCCCGATGACCGAACTTCAGCTTGAAGGTCTTCCCTCCTGCAGCCAGCGACAGGATCTGG
>JAKFYA010000278.1 GCA_021731095.1 Acidobacteriota bacterium
ATCGCCTGCATCCGACGCTGCCGCCACGGACGTCCTACATTCTCCGGCATGGCAGGCTGCATCCGCTGGTGGAGGGCTCGTTTCTCGGCTTTCCGCTGAGCGCCACGTCGCTCGCGCGCTCGACCATCTTTTCCTGGCCGGGCAAACTCCGCATGGCGATGGAAGTGCTGATGCCTGTGGGCGGCGGCACGGATGAGTCGATCGGCACCTTCATCCGACGCCGGTTCGGCAACGAGGCGGTGTCCTACCTGGCCGACCCGATGCTGGCCGGGATTCACGCGGGTGACGTCGAGAAGCTGTCCCTGCGTGCGCTCTTTCCCCGCTTCGCCGAAGCGGAACGGTCCAGGGGCAGCGTGCTCCGTGCCTTCAGGGCCCTCCAGACCAAGCCGTCGCCCAACGGCGCCTTCATGTCCTTGCCGGGTGGCACCGCCGAGCTGGCCGATTCGCTGACCAACGCGCTGACACCTGGCACGGTCGTGTGCAACGCCCGGGTCACCGGTATCCGCCGGCAAGGCACCTTCGTGGTGGAACACGCCGGTGGCATCACCGAAAGCCGCGCGGTCATCCTGGCGGCTCCGGCCTACGTGACAGCCAGCCTGGTCCAGCCCCTCAATCCTGGTCTGGCAACGTTGTGCGACTCGATTCCGTACGCGTCGACGGCCACGGTGGCCTTCGGCTACCGGCGTGACCAGGTGGCGCATCCGATGCAGGGCACCGGATTCCTGGTTCCCAAAGTCGAACCCTGCGCCCTGCTTGCCGGCACATGGGTGTCATCCAAGTGGCCTGGTCGTGCACCTGACGGCCATGTGCTGTTGCGCGGCTTCCTCGGCGGCGGCCGCGACCCGCGACGCCTTGACGCCTCGGATGAGGAACTGATCGCCCTGGCGCGTACCGAGTTGACGCGCCTGCTCGGCATTTCCGGTCAGCCACTCTTCGCCCGCCTGTTCCGGTGGACCCGACAGAGCCCGCAGTTCGAAGTCGGACACCTGGACACGGTGCGCGCCATCGACGCGCACCTGACCGAAATGCCCGGCCTGTTTCTGGCCGGCAGCGGCTTCCGCGCCATCGGCATTCCAGACTGTGTCGCTGATGGCCGCGAGATGGCGGGTCGCGCCGCCGCGTATCTGGCGACACCGACGCCGGCCGTCGCCTGAGCAGACAGCGTTCGACGCCTGACGTACAATCGGGCGCATGCGCGCTCTCATTGCCCTTGCCCTTTCACTCTCGCTCGTACTGATGTCGGCGGCCCCGGTGCTGGCCCAGAAGGCGTCGCCCGGAACGCTCACCCCACCTGTCACGGCGCTGCTCACGGCGATTCGCAGCGCGGATAAAGGCCAACTGGCGATCTCCGAAGAGGATGGTCGGTTTCTGAGAATGCTGGTGGCCACCAGAGGCGCGAAGACGATTCTGGAGATTGGCGGCGCCAGCGGCTACAGCGGCATCTGGCTGGGCCTGGGCGCACGTGAGACCGGCGGCAAGGTGGTCAGCATCGAGTACGACCCGCAGCGAGCCAAGGAAGCCGCAGCCAATATCCGGAAGGCCGGTCTCGAGGATGTGGTGCGGGTGGTCCATGGTGACGCGTTTGCGGAGATCCCGAAGCTCGCCGGGACCTTCGACTTCGTCTTCCTGGACGCCTGGAAGCCGGACTATCAGAAGTTCTTCGACATGGTGTTCCCGCGCCTGACGCCAGGAGGCGTGTTCACCGCGCACAACGTCATCAACAAGAAGAGCGACATGACGCCGTTCCTCAAGACCATCGAGACACACCCGGGACTCTTCACCACCATCGTGTCTCCGGGGCTCGAAGGCATCTCGGTCTCCTACAAGACGCGGTAGTCTGCCGCCCGGAGGCTGTCATGAAGGCGGTCCATCTCATCGGCGTTCCGCTCGACCTTGGCAGCGGGCGGCGCGGCGTGGACATGGGGCCTTCTGCCCTGCGCATTGCCGGACTGGCCGAGCGCGTGGCGCAACTCGGGGTGACGGTGGTCGACCGGGGCGACATCCCGGCACCAATCCCGGAGACACGCAGGCCTGCGGATCCACGCAAGAAGTACGTGCGGGAAATCGGGCGCGTCTGCCTGAAGCTGTTCGAGGCGGCTCTCCGTGCCCAGCAGGAGGGCGCCATCCCGCTGGTTCTTGGCGGCGACCATAGCGTGGCGGCCGGTTCGGTCGCCGCCAGCGCGGCGGCGCTCAGCCTGCAGGAACGCGGACCACTCGGCCTGATCTGGGTTGATGCGCACGGCGACATGAACACACCAGACACCAGCGCAAGTGGGAACGTGCATGGCATGCCGCTGGCAGCGCTCCTGGGGGCCGAGCCTGCTGAACTGGGTGGCTTCGGAGGGCGGCGCCCGGCGATCCTCCCCGACCACACCGTGCTGCTCGGCATTCGCAATCTCGATGACCGCGAGAAGGACCGCATCCGCGCGTCCGGCGTGCATGTCATCACGATGAAGGACGTGGACCGCGAAGGCATGGCGTCGGCCGCGGAACGGGCCATCCGCATTGCCGGCCAGGACACGGGAGGCATCCACGTGTCGTTCGATCTGGATGCCTGCGACCCGTCTGTCGCACCCGGCGTCGGCACACCGGTCAAGGGGGGCTTCAACTACCGCGAAGCCCACCTCTTCATGGAGATGGTGGCGGATGCCGGGCGCCTGGTCGCTCTGGACCTGGTGGAGGTGAACCCGACCCTCGACGTGCGGAACACCACAGCGGACTTCGCGGTGGAACTGGCACTCTCCGCTCTCGGTCAGCGCATCATCTAGTCGGCCTCGGCGACTGGCACCCGAAGTGCGAGCACGGCCCCGACCAGCAGCAGACCAGCCAGGGCCCACATGGATGCGGCAAACCCGCCGGTTGCGTCCCTGATGGCCCCGACGGCATAGGGCCCCACGAAGCCTCCCAGGTTCCCCACCGAGTTGATCCAGGCGATGCCGGCGGCGGCCAGTGAGCCGTTCAGGACCGACGTCGGCATGGCCCAGAACGGCCCCAGCGAGCCCCAGATGCCAAGTGCCGCCAGTGATATGGCCGCCACGGCCAGCACGGTTGAATCGGCATAGGCGCTGAGCACGAGGCCAATCGCGGCCAGCACGGCCGGAATCGCCACATGCCACCGCCGCTCGCCCGTCGCATCCGAATGCCGGCCGATGAGTACCATGCCGACAGCGGCCACGATGTAGGGCAAGGCGGAGACAAAGCCGACCACCAGATCGCTGCTGCCGGACAGTCGACGGAGAATCTGGGGAAGCCAGAAGCTGATGCTGTACAGCGCCACGACCAGCGCGAAATAGAGCCAGGCAAACAGCCAGACGCGCGGGCTCCGCAGCAGGCGGCCCAGCACCGTGCCATGGGATTCGTGTGGTACGGCGTCCATCGCAATGCGCCGCTGGAGCCAGCCGCGCTCGGCATCTGTCAGCCAGGTAGCTTCGTGGGGCCCGTTCGGCATCCAGCGCAGCACCGCCAACCCGAGCAGCACCGAGGGAATGCCTTCGATGAGGAAGAGCCACTGCCACCCTGCCAGCCCGCTCAGGCCGTGCATGGACAGCAAGGCTCCAGAGAGCGGTCCGCCCAGCACGCCGGCCAGGGCGTTGGCCGTCATGAACACCGCGACGGTCCTGGCGCGCTCGCGCACCGGAAACCAGTACGTCAGATAGAGAATCATGCCGGGAAAGAATCCGGCTTCGGCGATGCCGAGCAGGAAGCGCAGCGCAAAGAAGCTGCGTTCGCCCACCGTGAACATCATGGCGGCCGACACGAGCCCCCACGTGACCATGATGCGGGCGATCCAGGCCCGCGCGCCGAACCGCTGGAGCGCCAGATTGCTGGGCACCTCGAACAGGAAGTACCCGAGGAAGAAGATGCCCGCGCCGAAGCCGTAGACCGTGGCACTGAGCCCGAGATCCCGGTTCATCTGGAGAGAGGCGAATCCGACATT
>JAKFYA010000487.1 GCA_021731095.1 Acidobacteriota bacterium
CGGGTCGGCCGGCACCGGTATGACCGGGGTCCCGATGAGCACCAGCTGTGGAGGCGTGGCCGTCGTGCCGGCATAGGCCCGCATGTAATCGAAGAGTTCCGGGCACCCCTTGTTGGCATCGATCCGGCCGACATAGAGGATGTATGGCCCATCCACGCCGAAGGCTTCACGAAAGCGCCTGACGCTGGTCTGCCTGTCGAGATCGACACCCACGCCCACCACGCAGGCCGGCACATCGGCGTTGCCGGTCAGTTCCTCAATCAAGGCCTGCTCTTCAGGGGTGTTGTACATGACCCCCCTGACGTTCCTGAAGAGTGGTTCGAAGATGCCCAGGCCGAGCGTCGGGTCCCGCTCGGCCGTCGGTACGAGCACCGTCCGGGCCGGAGCCTGCAGCGCGGCGTGATACGACTGGTGGTACCGGATGCTGAAGACCAGCAGGTAGTCGAACTCGTCGGCCGCCGCGGCCACCCGCTGGAGGAGTCCTGGACTGACCGGCCCCTCGCTGTCGAGCCACGCCAGTTCGTCGTCGAGCGAATGGCGGCGGCCAAAGACCAGTTCGGAGCGTCGGCCAAAATCCAGCAGATCGCGCTCCCTCGCCACCGGAAACCGCTCGACCGAGACGCCGTTGAGCGTCTCGGTTCCCGGTGGGTAGTGATTGCGCCAGCTGAGGTAGTCGTGCGCGCAGGTGGTGAACACCCGGACGTCGGCGTGCCGGGTCAGATGTTCCGCCACCTGCCGCGCGTGCAACTCGGCCCCGCCGCTGACATCGGTGCCGTACCGCTGCACGACGAGGCCGAGCCTCACGACTCCTGCGTGTCCGGCTCCTGGGCCGACGGGGTAGACGGGGCGTCCACAGCGGACGGTGCACCGCCATCCGTGGCCGGGAGGTGGGCCGGCTCCGGATCAGGGGCGATCATCTCCCCGACTCCGCTCTCTTCCATGCCGTCCTCGTCATCTCCATCGAGGTCCGGACCTCCGTCAGCAGAACCACTGCCACCGTCGGCCGCGGCACCGCCCGGCTGGAACCCGTCGCCCGCGCCACTGCGGCGCCCGCGGCGACGACGGCGGCGCTTGCGTGTTCCGTCCCCAGCCTGTGCAAGGCCTTCCCCTGTGGCCGGCACTCCGGCCTCTGCCGGCGCGTTCTGGCTGGCCGCACGGGGTTCGCTGTGCCGGGGGGACTGGCTGCCAGCCCCACGTGTATCGGCCTCGCCCTGCTGGCTTTCCATGGCGCGTACACGCCGCTCGTTGAAGTCCACCTTGGCGTCGAGGGACTCGACACGCGGACCGACCGCCTGCACCTCCGCGCTGAGGCGGGCCATCTCGGTGACCAGTCGCTGCAGCATCTCGTAGTGCAGCGCATTCCACTCCGCCTGGCGCTGGTCGCGCTCGGCCTCGCGACGGGCCGTCTCCGTATTGATGCCGGCCTGCAGATGGAGGGCCCGGATCATCGGATTCGGATTGAAGAGCAGCTTGAGCAGGGGATTGAAGAGGCGGCGAAGCGTGCGCGTCAGGCCACTGTCTGATTCGTAGATGGTGGTGTCTTCGAAGGAGTAGGCCGGCTCGGTCGCACGCGACGGAATCTGTGCGGCGCGCTCGGTGCTGATGCTCCGCCGCAACTGCTCCATCAGCGCCGGGTTGACCGAACGCACGTCGAGGATGGACTCCAGCCGCCGGGCGGCAAGCTCCTGAATCTGCTGGTCCGACAACTCGAGACCGGGCTGCCTGACGATGCGCGCCCGGATATCGCGCATCAGGTGCTCGACGTTGACCGTCGCGTCGCCCCGTCCCTGGGACTGAGGCTGCGAGGGCTGTTGATTCCGACGTTCGCCATTGCCGCGCCGGTCCTGGCCCCGGCGGCCCCGGTGGCCAAAGCTGCGTCCGCGATGCTGTGAGTCTGTAGGCATGGGTTCAGTACTGGTGAAACGGCTGACGCCACTCTGTCCGCACGATGCAGCGGGCAGTGGGAGCGCCAACGGTGGGGTACCACGGGTAACCGTGATACGGGTTTGGGGGCGAGGTGGGCATCGTCATCAGTGCCCGAGCGGGGTGTAGAGCAGTAGGCCGGCCGTCAGCGCCCACAGCGCGATACAGGCCAGCAGGGGTCGATCTGTCAGAACCAGGGTTGAAGGATTGCCCCCGCCCTGCTTCTGGTGCACGAGATACAGATACCGGAAAATGCCGTAGAGCACGAACGGGATGGTCAGGGGCAACCTGTCGGTCCCTGCGCGAGCCGTGGTGTCGGGACTGATGGTGTAGAGCGCGTAGGCCACCAGCGACGATGCGGTGACCACGGACACCATCTGATCGACAAAGTAGGGGCTGTACTCGCCCAGAATGCGGCGGTGTGAGACGGCGCCCTCGGCCAGCGACACAATCTCGTGGCGTCGCTTGGCCAGCGCCAGAAACAGAGCCAGCAGCGTGGTGCAGATGACCAGCCAGTTGCTGACCGGCACACCAATGGCGACCGAGCCGCCCACCGTACGGAGCACGAAGCCGGCCGCAATGCAGAGCACATCCACGATCACGACATGTTTGAGCGAGGTGGAGTAGAGCAGCAGCAGGCCAAGATACAGGAGCGCCGTCACACCGACGGCCGAACCCAGGGCGAAGGCTGCCGCTGAGGCCGAGATGCCCAGCACCAGCCCGGCGCCTGCCGCGACCGGAACGCTCAGACTGCCCGAGGCAATCGGGCGATGGCTCTTCTCGGGATGACTGCGGTCGCTGTGGCGATCGGCGATGTCGTTGAACAGATAGACCGTGCCCGACAGGGCGCAGAACACCCCGAAGGTTTCCGCAGCCACGCGAATGGACACCGGGTCGGTCAACCGGTGTCCGAACAGCAGACCCGCAAAGACAAAGAGGTTCTTCGTCCACTGCTCGGGACGGAGCGAAGTGAGCAGGAGGGCAGGAACCGACCGCGGAGACGCCATCACGTCAGCCGGCGCCTGCCGGCCTGACGCCGTCGATGGAGAGCCGCGGTGCGGCATGGTCAGCGAGGCCGGCCGGGGCCGATGTCAGGCCTGCGGCGATGCGAAGCTCCGCACCGCATCCGCCTCCGAGTCGTAGGTGTCGAAGATGGTGAGCAGCTTGGTGATGGCAAGCAGGTCGGTGATCCGCTTGGTCAGGTTCAGCAGCTTGAGGCTGCCACCCTGACGGCTCACCGTCGTATATGTACGGACGATCTCGCCGAGGCCGGCGCTGTCGACATAGGGAACGCCTTCGAGGTTGAGCGCGATCTTCTTGCGGCCCTGCAGGATAAGGCTGTTGATCTTGTCCTTGAGGAGCTCGTCACCCTCGCCCATGGTCATCCGACCCTTGAGGTCAAGAATTGTGACGTCACCAATGGACCGTTCATCGATCTGCATCGCTTCCCCTCTCGATCCCTTGCGCTGATCTCAAAAATCGCATCTTAGCCGATGCGACATGGAACACCAAGGGCCGGCGCCTGCCTGCCGAAGTGGTGTGGAACTTGTCGGTGGAACGGTGACGGCACCAGGGGGACTGGTCTGACATCCCCCGGATGCCGTCAGGCCTTGCGCTGCTGGAAGCACTCTTTGCAGAGGACCGGGCGACCCTGTGTCGGACGAAACGGCACGGTGGTCTCCTTGCCGCACGCCGAACAGTTTGTGATGGTTTCCACTCTGTCCCTGGACATCGACCCACCAGGCGGACGCGTGGCCCGCTTGGCCTTGCACGACTTGCACCGCTTTGGTTCGTTCTTGAACTGCTTGTCCGCGAAGAACATCTGTTCTCCGGCGGTCCAAGTGAACTCACCGCCGCAATCCACGCACGTCAGGCTTCTGTCCTGGAACTCCATGGGTCGCCACCTTTGCTCGTCCGGTCCGCCCGCCGACTACTCCGACTCCCGTCGGGCCTTCTTCCTGTTCCGTTTCCGAGCGAGCGCCTGCTTGGCGCGTCGCTTGTCTCCCG
>JAKFYA010000488.1 GCA_021731095.1 Acidobacteriota bacterium
CCCGTCCGGTGCGCGGCACGCTGGAACTGTCGTTCACGCTCGCGGACCCCTCTCCCGTGGTGCTCGACTTCGCCGACGCAGGCACTCGCCTGCACGCCGTGCGGCGCGACGCGACGTCCGTGCCGTTCACCGTCGTGCCGGACCATGTCCTCATCGACGCGTCCCACACCTGTACAGGCGTCAACACCTTCACCCTCGACTTCACTGCGGGCAACGCGCCGCTGAACCGGCAGGGCGACCTGTTCTATACGCTCTTCGTGCCGGCCCGTGCCCATCTGGCCTTTCCCTGTTTCGATCAGCCAGACCTGCGGGCGGTCTTCGACCTCACACTGGAGTGTCCCGCCGCGTGGAACGCGGTGGCGAACAGCCCCGAGGTGTCGCACGAGACCGTCGACGGCATCACGCGAATCCGCTTTGCGCCCACGCCACCGCTGCCCACCTACCTCTTTGCCTGTGCCGCCGGGCGATTCCGCGTGGAGGCGCGACCGCTCGGTGCCGGCGTGTTCCGCGTGTTCCATCGCGATGACGACTCGGCTCGCGCAGCGCGAACGGCTGACGCGCTGCTCGAGGCCCACACCCGGGCGCTCGACTGGCTGGAGCGCTACACCGGTGTGCCGCATCCGTTCCCCAAGCTCGACTGCGTGCTGATTCCGTCGTTCCAGTTCAGCGGCATGGAGCATCCGGGGGCCATCTACTACCACGCCGGCATCGCCACGCGTGAGGCCGACACGACATCAGCGCAGCGCCTCCGGTGCGAGAGCCTCGTGGCACACGAGACGGCGCACCTCTGGTTCGGTGACCTGGTCACGCTCCGCTGGTTCGATGACGTCTGGCTGAAGGAAGTGTTCGCCACCTTCTGCGCCGACCGCATCATGGAGGCGGCCGCCGCGGACAGCGCGGATGAGTCACGGCTGGCATTCCTGCTCGCGCATCACGCCCAGGCGTCCGAGGTGGATCGCACCGAAGGGGCGAATGCGGTCCGTCAGCCACTCGACAACCTGTCGGGGGCCGGCAGCCTGTATGGCCCCATCGTCTACCACAAGGCGCCCATCGCCCTCCGGCAACTGGCGCTCATGCTGGGCGAGGACGCGCTGCGCGAGGCCCTGCGACAGTTCCTGACCGTCTTCCGGTTCGGCAGCGCCTCGTGGGCCGACCTGCGCGCCCTGCTGGAGCAGACGAGCGGGCGAGACCTCGGGGACTGGAGCCGCGCCTGGCTGGAGGAGGCGGGCTGGCCGCACCTGATGGTCGTGCGCGACGGCGACCCCGATGGGCGCCTTCGGGCGGTGGTCATCGAGCAGCGGGACGCGGCCGGACGTGGCCGTGTGTGGCCGCAGCGCGTGTGCGTGCAGGTGGGGTCTGGCCACGACAGTCGCCTGGTGCCGCTCACTCTGGACGGCGCGCGGACACCGGTGCCAGGGGTTGACGGACTGGCGGCTGAGACGCCCGTGCTGGTGAACGGCGAGGGCCTCGCCTACGGGGACGTCGTGCTGGACCCACCGACGCAGACGGCGTTGCTGCGCGACGTCGGCGCCCTCCCGACACCGCTGGCCAGGGCCAGCGGCTGGTTCGCCTTGTGGGACAGCGTGCGCCGGGGAGCCCTGGGTGGCGAGGCGTTCGTGCCGGCGCTGGTGCACGCGTTGCCGCAGGAGACCTCTGGACCTCTGGGCGAGCGGCTGCGTCTGTGGTTGCGGCAAGCCTTCTGGCGCGACCTCGACGAAGACGCCCGGGACGACTGCGCCCGGGACGTGGAGGCCATGTTGCGGAGCGCGATAGCGTCGGCACCGGCGGGTCCCGAACGTCTGACCTGGTTCCGTCTGCTGCGCGATGTCGCCGTCACGGAAGAGACCGTCGCGTGGCTGTACGAGGTCTGGGCGCGCACGATCACGCTGGAGGGAGTCACCCTGTCTGAAGCCGATGAGGCCGACCTGGCGGTGGATCTGGCCCTCCGGTTGGCGCCGCTGGAACCGACGAAGGAGGAGTCTGCGCTAGCCTGGTGCGGGACGCCGTTCGTGCTGGCTCGCATGGGTGCGGCCCAGGCCACCGAGATGCTGGTGAGGCAGCACGCCCGCATGGTGGACGAGGACGCGGCGGCGCGACTGGCCTTTCTGATGCCGGCGCTTTCACCCGTGCGCGTGCGGCGCGCGAAGGCGCTGGCCCGTGTGCGCGTGCCTCCGGCACAGCGGCGCGAGGGATGGCTGCTCGAGGCCCAGCGCCTCCTGCACCATCCGCTGCGCGCCGAGCACGCGGTGACGTTGCTGCCCGAGAGTCTGGCCGTGTTGCCCGACCTGGATCGAACGGGCGACATCTTCTTCGCCCAGCGCTGGGCGCACGCCACGCTGGCGGACCACCGCCGCCCTGAGGCTGTCGCGGTGGTCGAGTCGTTCCTCGCCACGGCGGACCTGCCGGACCGGCTGCGTCGTACCGTGCTGGTGGCGTCGCACGACCTGCGGCGTGCGCCGCGATAGCGCGCCAGACGGCGCCTCACCCGACAGGTGGCCTACACAGAAAAAGGCCGGCGTTGCCGCCGGCCCTTTCCGTGACGCGCCCGCTGGGGACGGTCCTACTTCTTGTTCAGCGTCCGGATGAAGTTCACCAGGTGCCAGGTGTCCGTTTCGCTGATGCGGTCGTCCCACGGCTCCATGACGAGCGAGGGCGGCACGCCGTTGCGGATGACGTGGAAGATCTCGCCGTCCGTGCTGCCGTGTACCCAGGTGTCATCGTTGAGCGGCCAGGCCGGCTCTTCACCGGTGTCCTTCGGCGGTCCACCTGAACCGTCCCTGGCATGGCAGCCGCGGCAGCGCTTCATGTACACCGCTTCGCCGGCCGCCACCGATTCGGGCGTTGCCGCCTGCGGATTCTTGAGCTTCGCGGCTTCCGGATTGCCGCCCTTCTTTTCCTGGGCAGACGTCATGCCGGCCACGCCGATGACCGCGAAGAGCACGAACAGGAATTTGACAGTAAATGAGCGCATACGACTCTCCATAGGTCAGATCCTAGCAGGGATTGCAGCCACTGCGGACCCCCTATGCGGAAGTCATGCCACGACCCGATACCGCGTTGGTGTTGCGAAGAGCCCGGGAGAACGGTCGTTCCCCCGGGCGTTGTGTAGGACTTACTTGTCGAGCGGCGTGGTGCGCACCTGGAAGTGCACGGCCTTCGGGCGCTGGCCCCGGCCGCCTTCCTGATGCCAGGGAGCCTGCTCGGAGTGCGTCGACCACAGGCCGCGGCCCTTCCAGCCGGCCTTCGGGTCGTCGATGCGGCCATCCATGCCGCGCGGGTGGTAGCCCAGCGGGTAGGGCACGCGCATGGTGATCCACTTGCCCTTCACCCACGCGTACAGCGAGTCGGAGCCGGTGCCGACGAGGAACGGCACGTTCGTGCCGAAGCTGCTCGTGTTGTGCCAGTCCACCCAGTTCAGATAGAACGAGTCGGCCGTACCTGAGCCCTCGACCGTCTTGAAGTTCGGTCCGGGCGACTGGTGCAGCGTCCACCCTTCGGGGCAGTGCTGGCCGGTGGCCGTGGGGCCGTTCAGCGGGCCCTTGCACTTGCGGCGATCGAACTCGGCGTAGTGCCCGCTGTTGAGGCCGGTCCAGATCACGCCCGTGGCGCGATCCACATCGATGCCGTGCGGCAGGTAACCCTGGATGGGCGCCTTCGGGTTCATGTAGGGCGGCTCGTAGACCTCGGTGAGGCCGGTCTTCGGGTCGTAGCGCTTGATCGAGCCTGGAATCACCGAGTGCGAGATCCAGATGGTGCCATCGACCGGGTTCGGAATGACCGCATAGGCCTGGCCGAGATCAAACTCCTTGTCACGCGTCGGGTCCAGGGCGTCCTTGGCGCCGACATACGGCGTGTCGAGTTTGCCGTTGCCGTTGGTATCGACGACGGTCTTGATCATGCCGCCGGC
>JAKFYA010000322.1 GCA_021731095.1 Acidobacteriota bacterium
GCCGATCCGTTGTCGCACGGCGGCAGCCTGTGTCACCACATCACCACCGAAGATGGCGACGGTGCCTTCGTCCGGGCGGAGCAGGGTGGAACAGATGCGGAACAGCGTGGTCTTGCCGCCGCCGTTGGGACCCAGCAGCGCGAACCACTCGCCTGGCGCCACATCGAACGACACCCCGTCCAGCGCGAGGCGATCGCCAAACCGGTGCCGGACGGCAGAGACCCGGAGGGCCGGCGTCATGCCCAGAGCCGGTTGGCGACGAGCGCCCCGAGCAGCACGGGGAGATAGATGATGGTGGCGAAGAAGAGACGGCGCGCCGAGTCTTTCGACAGGTCTCGCGCAAACACCACGCTCTGGCCGATGAGCGCGGTGCCACTGACCAGCGCCACGATCACATACGGCAGCCCCGCCAGTCCGGTCATGGCTGGCAGCAGGCTGACCAGCACCAGCGCGACGGCATAGAGCAGGGCCTGACGGCCGGTGCTGCGGCCGTCAGGCTGAATCACTGGCAGCAGCGGCAATCCGGCGCGGGCGTAGTCCTCGCGATACAGCCAGGCAATCGCCAGAAAGTGCGGCACCTGCCACATGAACATGATGCCGAACAGCACCAGGGCCTGACCGTTCACGCTGCCCGTGGCCGCGGCCCAGCCGATGACAGGTGGTAGCGCGCCAGGAATGGCGCCGACGATGGTCGAGAGGGACGACCACCGCTTCATGGGCGTGTAGAGCACGACGTAGCTGAGCAGGGTGAGCGCGGCGGTGATGGTGGCCGCCAGGTTCACCGCCAGAGCCAGTTCTGCCAGGCCCACCGCCGACAGGACCAGACCGAAGGCGACGCTCTCGCCCATCCGCAGACGGCCCCCCGGAAGCGGGCGCATCCGCGTGCGGTGCATCTGTCCGTCGGTGTCACGCTCCCAGGCCTGATTCAGGGCCGCTGCGCCACCCGCCACCAGCGCTGTGCCGATGAGGGTGTGCGCCAGCAGCACCAGGTCCACGCCGTGCGGCGTGGCGATGTACACGCCCGCCAGCGTGGTGAACAGCACCAGCAGGTTGAGGCGTGGTTTGGTCAGCGCCACGAAGTCCGACGACCGTCTTGGGGAGGACGTCGGACCGGCTGGCTGGGCCTGTGACGGGGCGGGTTCGGGCGTGGACACGGAATCCTGCGGGGCCTTCAGCGACTAGCTCGCCGGCTGGGCAGGCGTGAAGGAGAAGTCCGCCGTCCGGGCCTCCCTGGCGCTGACGGTGACCTCCAGCGTCTGTGTACCGAGCAACTCGTGGACCGCTTCCAGCGTGTAGGTGCCGGCCGGCAGGCCGGTAATGGTGAACGAGCCATCCTTGCCTGACACGGCGAAGAACGGATGCTCGAGCACCGCGCCCTGGGCGCTCATCCAGCCGTGCACGTCGCACTTGATGGGCACCAGGACCTCGCCGGTGGAGAAGGTGTGGCGGAACGACATGCCGGGAGACGGCTGCCCCTGGTTGAACTCGCGGTTGATGCGCGGCATGGCGTGGATGTTGTGCAGCGTGGGGTCGCTGTTCACCACCTCCAGCGGCTGACCGACCATGACCCCGAACACGTGTGGCGAGTACTGACAGCCCTTCTGGTCCAGCACCACGGGCGTGGATGGCGGCGCGTACTTGCCCTTCACGCCAGCCTTCACATACACGAGCACGTTCTGCACCTTGCCGTCGTTGACCAGCAGGGTTTCAAGTGTGGTCGGGCCGGTGTGTGCCTTGGCACAGGTGGGGTCCGCGTTCATCTTGATGACGCGCGGTTTCGGGGCCTGCCCATCGAAGCTGATGGTGCCGGAGATGGTGGCCGCCGTGGCCGGGTCGATCTGCTGGAGCGGTTCTGGTGCGGAGGTGGCGCCAGGCGTTCCCGTCTTTTCCGGCGTGGCACCGCCGCAGCCGGAGACGAACAGGGCCAGCACCAGAGCCGAGGTGGTCACACCGAAGGTCATACGCGGTCGCATTGCATGTCTCCTGATCACACCAGACTTACCACAGATCCAGCCCTCGTCGCCCCGGGGTGATGCCCCCTCGTGATGCCGGCTAGCGACGTCTGCCAGACGCTCTCCGGACGGGCCGTCGTGACGCGCGCGCCGCGCGTGGCGCAGTTGCCTCTGGCGCCGCCGCGACGCCCGGCCCCCCGGCCTCGGCAATCTTGCGCAGCACGCGGTCGGTCATCCACTTCAGGTCCCACCACTCCACCGGATTCACCGCCTGGCCGTCGAGCAGCATCGTGAAGTGGAGATGGTCGCCCCCGGCGAGTCCGGTCATGCCGCTTCGGCCGAGAATCTGCCCCTTCTCGACGGTGGCGCCAGGTTTCACGTCGATGGACGTGAGATGCGCGTAGAGCGAGTGGACGCCCAGACCGTGGTCGACGATCACGCAGTTGCCATAGATGCCGAGATAGGCCGCCCACGCGACCACGCCCTGCTGCGCCGAGGCGATCGGCACGTTGGCCGTGACCGCCAGGTCGAAGCCGAGGTGGGTCTGGTGGTCGATCTCCTTGCCCTTGTAGATGTAGGTGCGGCTGTCGGCAAACCGCGACTCCACCTTGGAATTGCCCAGCTGTTCGAACGGGCCGCTCCACAGCATCGTCGGCGCGGTCGTCTTCGCCAGACCGGCAATGGTGTCGCCGTTCTTCTTCCGGATGTCCGAATTGATGGTGACAAACGAGTTCACCAGGTCGTTCGGCGCGGTGGAGAGCGACAGGCCGGGCGACCCGGCAATGATGGCCGGCACGACACGGCCGAGGAAACGGTCGTCCACTTCGATGCGGCTCTTCAGGAACGGCTTCGGAAACGTCTCGTGGTCCAGCGGGACGGTCGCCTCGTTGCCGGCGGCATCACGCGCGAAGACGACGATGGGCACGTTCACGTCCGCGTCGTGTGGCAGGGCGAAGAACGCCACGCGTGTGGAGGCGTCGCCAGGAATGCCCACGCCTGACGCGGGGAAGGCTGGGAAGCGCCGCTCGCCGACCTTCACGCCGGCCTCGACGTCTGCGGGCGTCGCGCGAAACACCACGAACTCCGCGCCGCCGATGTTGACGTAGTGCTTGGTTGACAGCACCGCGACCTGCGGCGGTTCGAACCGTACCGTCACGTCTTTCGTGGCGCTGGCCGACAGCGTCCGCAGGCCGTAGAGCACGGAACGCGACGCCTGCACGACGATGCGCGCGGTGCCCGCCTGTAACTGGGGCAGCGCCTGTTTTCCGACGGGACGCATCACGTAGAACTGCTCGGCAGGCGTGCGGCCTTCAGACGGGGCGTCGCCCAGCGCATAGACCGGCAGCGTCTTGCCCTGCTGCTCGACCGTGACGTTCAGACCTGAGAGAGTGCCGCCCGGCGACTCCACCATGAGGTCCAGCGATGTGGCCTGGCCAATTAGCGCGCCGGGCTGCCGGATGTGGATCGTCGGCGCAGGCTGGGTGCCAGCCCAGACCCAGGCGCCCCCAAGGACAAGGGCAGCAAGAACGAGGAGGCCGAGAACAAGTGTCAGGAATGTGCGCATGGAGGGACCCTTGATGTTACCCGGAAGGTGGGTCGGCTGAAGTCGAATGATATCGATTCAATTCGATTCAGCATGAGTTGACTTGCGAATAAGCGCGTAAATAGAGTCTCTGCTGACGGTTTGACACGAACAGACAGCGGGGAACAGACATGGGCGGCGTGGGGACGTGGGTGCGGGTGATGGCACTGGGAATGGCCCTGCTGGTGATGCTGTCGATGGGCGCAGTTCCAGCGTGGCCCGGGCAGGCCGGTGCAGGCTCGGTAGACGGACGTGTCACCGATGCCTCTGGGGCGGAGATCGCCGGCGCCCGCGTCGCGGTGGTGCATGAGGCGACCGGCTTTGTCCGTCAGGCGGTGACGCAGGCTGACGGCAGCTTTGTGGCGCC
>JAKFYA010000113.1 GCA_021731095.1 Acidobacteriota bacterium
GCGTTTGTCGCCAGCGGCTTCGTCGTGCGCGAAGGTGGCCGCACCGCCCCAGTCCCACATCGTCACGACGAGGTTGCGCTCGACGCCCCGGGGCCGCGCCGGCTGGTGATCGGGCACGGCGCCGCGCGAGATGCGATCGGTCCACTCGGCGAGCATCGACCGCTGCGTGCCCATGCGCTGGAGCTGGGCCGACATGCCCGGGCCAGACGGCCCGAACTTCACGCGTGCGTCCCAGGCGTCGAGGTGCGACTTGTCGCGGAGAAACGATGGCAGCTCGCGCGTCGCCTTGTCGCCGATCTGGTGGCACGCCATACAGGTCTTGATCGTTCGCGTCAGATCGGCCTGACCGATGGGCCCGGTGGTCGGCGTGCGCATCATCGACAGCCAGTACGAGGCCGGATAGATCGCCGCAGCCTCGTTCGGCGACGCCGCGGGGGTGGCGGTGAGGTTCAGCCGCTGCCCCACCTTCCCCGCGACGGGTGCCGAATCGACCAGCCCGTAGCCGCGCACCCACACCCGGTAGGTTGCGCCCGGCAGATCGGGCACGACGTAGCGGCCCTGTTCGTCGGTGACGACGATGCGAATGAAGCGGGTTGGCAGGTCGGTCGTCTCGGCAATTACCCACACCCCGGCTTCTGGCCCCTTGTCGCTGGCCACGACGCCGCCGATATCGTCCGCATCGATCGCAGGAAGTTGAACGCCCGCGGCAGGGGCCGCGGCTGGTCGGGGGAGCGTCTGCGTAGAGACGGCCCAGGGCAGGGCCAACGCACCGGCGACCGCAAAGAGCAACGCGACACGGAGCCGGGAGTGCGTATGTGGCATGGCCGGGCATGCTAGCGAAACGATCCCGGCGGGTCAAACTAAACCGGCAGGTTCATGGCGCGTGAATCGACCCTCGAGTGGTCAACTCGTGCTGGCCTGGGGGCGCACCACCCGCATGGGTAATGTAGGCTTTGAAATGCTGTGGCGCCGGCTCCTTCGGTGAAAACGACGTGGCAACCGGGAACAGCTGTTTCAACTGCGACGGCAGTTTGCCGTTTGGGCAAGGACGAGTCATGAGGCGAACGATCCGTGTCATGTCCGCACTCTCCCTGGCGACGGCTGTGGCCCTAGGGGGCGCCAGCGCCGGGGCGCAGTCCCGCGTCGCCAACAAGGTTGCCGCGGCCAAGGCGCTGAAATGCACCTTCTCGACTGTGACGACGGGCAACTGGAAGGATGGCTCCGCCGTGGGCGAAATCAAGCCGGCCGAGCTGACCATCGGATTCGAGGACATCGACTCCGATGAGGGGTCGGCCAGCGTGGTCGGCGCTTTCGGCCCGGCGGACATCATCGTGCGCCTCTCGAACGGCACGTTGCACTTCGTGCAGTCGTTTCGGGAGGGGCCGCTCTACTCCACCACGATCTTTTCTCACGAAGTGCGGCCGAACGTGCTGATGGCGGTGCATACGCGGCACGAGTTTACGACTGTCCAGCTACCGGGGTTCACCTCGCGCCCGGAGCAGTACTACGGAGAGTGCGAGATCACAAAATAGGGCGGGTGGCGATGCGCTATTGCGTCATCGCCTTGGTGATCGCTGCGCGGAGCATTCGTCGACAACCCGCGCACGGTCTGCGCGCGGGCTGCCCACCCGCCGCTACTTGGCCAGTGGATCAGGGCGCATCTGCACCTTGATCACCTTCGGCAAGGTACCTCGCCCGCCTTCCATGTGGTGCGGGGTGTAGCTGGACGTGTTTGACCACAGACCGCGGCCTTTCCAACCGGTCGTGGGATCGTCGATTCGCCCCTGCGACGACCGGGAGAAGAACCCCATCGGATAGGGAACGACGATGTCATGGAACTTCTTCGTTTTCGGCACGAAGAGCTGGAGTGAGTCGCTGTTCACCGTGCCGCTCACGAGCACGTCCTTGCCTTGGCCCATGGTGTTGTGCCGATCCACGTGCGACAGGTACATCATCTCGGCCTGCGACGGGAATGACGTGCCCGTGAACGTCGGGCGCTCCATCTGCTGCGTCGTCCAGCCCTCGGGGCATGAATCGCCCTTGTCGGAGGACGATGTGGTCGTCTTGCATTTCCGGCGATCGAAGCTCATGACCTGATCGGTGCCTCGCCAGCCGACCCACGCCACACCGTTCTCGTCGATCGAGGTGCCGCCCGTCTTGAACGCCGGGTTCATGCTCGTCGGCGGGCGATAGACCTCGGCTTTGCAGCTTTGCGGTGGGCTCGGCCCACGCTCGATGCGTACGAGCTGGTTGTCATTGGCGCCGATGCCCGAGCACCACAGGCTGCCGTCGACCGGGCTCACCGCGATCGAGTAGCACGACAGCGCGATGCGCCGATCCTTCTTCGGATCGAGCGGCTGGTCAGGTTCGGTCCACTCGGTGATCTTGCCGTCGCGGTTGGCGTCGATGACCGACGGGCACCAGCCCTGCGACGCTGCCGCGTCGTGCGTCTTGTCCCATGTCGCCGTGCTGACCCAGTAGACGACGCCGTTGGTGCCGAAGTACATCGGCTTGTCGGCTTCCTTCCCGAGGTGGTTGTGGTCGACGCCGACGCAGGTCGGAATCTTGGTGACCTGCTTGGTCTTCGGGTCGTACATCACCACCTGCTTGGTCTGGCCCTTTACGGGGAAGTACTTCGCGTAAGGGTTAGCTTCTGCGTCGCAGAACGCGGGCCGCGGCGTATTGGGTGGATTGGCGGCCGTGACCCACACGCGGCCCTGTTCATCCATCGCCAGGCTGCGGAGGTTTGCCGTTTCGGCCTGGGAGGCGCCGAGCATCACGTCGCTAGCCGAGTTGTCCTTCGGATTCATGACGGCGAGCCTGCCGCCGACGGTGTAGACCCCGTAGACAGGGCCGTTTGCGTTGACGCTCGGATCGGTTTCGCTGGTGGCCACCGCGTCAGCGCGCGTGCCGTTCGCCCACGCCCAATCCCACTGTGTAATGACGGCGTTCCGCTCGAGGCCCGCAGGACGCGGGGGCGCCTTCATCGGATAGGCCCCTGCGGCGACCTTGTCGGTCCAGTCGGCGAACATCTGTCGCTGCGCGCCGAGGCGGCCAAAGGTAGCGGACATCATCTGTCCGAATTGTCCGACCTTCACGCGTCGCTCCCACGCCTCGAGACTCGACGAGAACGTGCCGAGCGTCGTTGGGATCGTCCGCGTCCCCGGGGTGCCGATGGCGTGGCACTGCAGGCACTCCTTGACGAGGGAGATCGCCTCCTGCTCGGGGACGTCGCCTTTCTTGATGTCCATGAGTGCGAGCCAGTATGCCGCCGGGTAGTATTGCGCCGCCGTCTTGCCGTCGGGAGCCACGACCGCGGTGTGATCGAGACGCTGGCCCGGCGCGCCCTTCACCTTCTGCGAATCCACGAGGCCGTACCCTCTGACGAAGACCTGGTAGTTGGCCTTCGGCAGATCTGGAATGACGTAGCGTCCCTGATCGTCGGTGACTACCGACTTGATCAGGCGCGTTGGCAGCTCCGTGGTTTCGGCGATGACCCACACACCGGCCTCGGGACCTTTCGCACTGCGCACCACGCCGCCGATGTCGTCTGGATCGAGCGGGATCTGTGCGGGAGTACCGGGCTGCTGGGCGGTAACGTAGACGAACGACGCGGCCACTCCAACGGCCGCCACCATCCACCGCCATCGTCTGTCTGCGCGCGTGCTCATTGGTCCCCCCTTCAAGCCAAGGCGTCCGGGCCCGGTTTCGGGCCGCCGAAAGCATACGCCCGAGGCGCAACGGAATGTGGGAAATCTGTGCCCTGCGGTGAATACCGTCCCGGTTGTCCCCATGGCTCAATCCTCTCAAGGAAAAGGCGCCGGCGGGATGTAGAATCCGCACACCATCGGGAGTCGGAACAGAACCGGAGCTGATTCTCGAACGAGCGCAGGTAGGGAGC
>JAKFYA010000176.1 GCA_021731095.1 Acidobacteriota bacterium
CGCGTGAACATGATTTCGCCAGGGCAGCTCGACAACTCGGTCGACCTGCCGGGACCGGACGAGATTGGGCAGGAGGTGCCGCTGGCTCGCCCTGGGACCCTGAACGACATTGCCCAGGCGCTGGCCTATCTGCTCGAGGCCGGGTATGTCACCGGTGTGAACCTCGACGTGGCGGGCGGCTACCGCCTGTAGCCGCATGCCGGCTGCCTCTTCCTTCCTGCCGCTCTGGGACCGCGCGGCGGAGTGGCGCCTGCGGCTCGCGATGATTCGCGAGGCGCAACACTTCCTGTATCTCTCGACCTTCTACATCGAGTGGGACACCTACGGCCAGACGCTTGTTGGCGCGCTTGCCGACGCGCAGCGGCGGGGCGTCCACGTGACCCTGCTGGTGGACAGCTTCGGCCAGCGCCTGGGCGGGGTGCTGATGACGCCGGATCAGCGCCAGTCGCTGACGAACGCCCTTGACGCGCTCCGGGCCAGTGGCGGCACCTCCTGCCCAATCTCGTCCGGTCCCGGCAGGTCGACCGAGTTGTCGAGCTGCCCTGGCGAAATCATGTTCACGCGAATCTTCCGCTCGGCATAGCCGGCCGCCAGCGCGCGCGTCAGGACCAGCAGGCCGGTCTTGCTGACGTAGTAGTCGGCGCCGCGCCGGTTGGCGCGAATGCCCTCCAGCCCCGCCATGCCGATGCTGATGATCTGTCCGCCGTCGTGCATCAGCCCGAGGGCGTGATAGCAGCAGTAGTAGGCGCCCGACAGATTGGCACCAATGGTCTCGTCCCAGACGGATGGGTCGAGCAGCGTCACGTCCTGCGGGTTGTAGTTGCCGACGTTGTTCACCAGCAGGTCGACACGGCCCTCATGCTCGCGGATGTTCTCGAAGGCCTCCGCCACCTCGCCGCGCTGGCTCACATCAACGCGCAGGCTCCGGGCGCGTCCGCCACGGGCCTGAATGTCCTGCACCAGCGAACGGGCGTCGGGCTCGGAGGTGCGATACAGGCAGAGGATGTCATAGCCGCGGTCCGCCAGCATCAGGCACAGGTGCCGTCCCAGGCGGCGCGCGCCGCCGGTCACCACCGCAACACGCCGGGTGCTCATGCCCGCGTGCGCTCCAGCCGCACGAACGAGTGTTGCGCCGTGGGTACGGCAGCCGGCTTCCGAATTTCCAGGCGCACCGTGCGCACTTGTGGAAGCCGGTCCAGCAACAGCGCCGCCGCTTCTTCGGCCATCGTCTCGATCAGCTGGTACTGACGCGTCCTGATGAGCTGGGTGACCGACGACACCAGCACATCGTAATCGGCCGCATCGGCAATCGCGTCCGAGGCCGCCGCGGCCGCGAAGTCGTAGTCGATCTCGATATCCAGCAGGACGGGTTGTTCAGCGGCCCGTTCGTGCGGGTAAATGCCGACGATGCAGTCGACCTGGAGTTGCCGGACGCCAGCCGTGCCGATCATGCCTGCCCCTTGCGCGCCACCCACACCTGCTCGTCTGCCTGTGCCGGGTCGAACGCTGTCCGAGAGAAGTCACCATAGCAGGCCTCCACCGCGAAGCCTGTCTCTTCCAGGAGTGTCCGTGCCTGCTCCGGCCGCAGCCAGCTCAGCGAGAGCGGTCGGTACTGCCGGCGCAGCAGCACGCCGCTGGCGTCCAGCTCATCTTCCCAGGTCACGACGCGCATCGTCTGAGACGCCTCGTCCATGAGCGAGGTCACCCAGAGCAGCGCGTCATGCCCATTCGGCAGGCGATATTCCGCGCGCAAATGCACCTGACGCATGTAGGCCAGCCGTGCAGGCGTCATCAGGAAATCGTCGAAGATGAACTGGCCGCCCGGCGCAAGCTGCGCATGGACCTGCCGGAGGGCGTCGCGCTTGGCCTCGAGCGTGGTGAGGTGGCCCAGGCTGTGGTACGGCAGGGTGACGAGGCGTGCCGGCTCCGGAAGGACGAACGTGCGGAAGTCTGCCTCGATCAGGGTGACCAGCGCCGAGATGCCGTCCCGTTCGGCACGTTCGCGGCATCGCCGCAGCATCACCGCCGAGAGGTCCACGCCGGTCATGGCCCGGCCCTGTCGGGCGGCCGCCAACGCAATCCGGCCGTCTCCCACGCCCAGCTCGACCACCACGCCAGAGGTCCGGGCGTACGCGTCCAGGTAGAACGCCAGATTCGGGCTCGTGCTGGAGGCGGTGTCCGTCCAGACGTCGTAAATCTCGGCGAAACGGTCGTATTCCATCGACCCAGCATTATCCTTCGGCCCGCGCGTTTTGACTTTTCCCGCCGGCGCTGCCAGTGTTCTCCGGTGTATCCCCGTCGTCGCTATTCGCTGCCGCTGCCAGGCGGTCGCACGCTCGCGCTTGGAGACCGGACGCTGCTGATGGGCGTCCTGAACATCACCCCGGACTCCTTCTCTGATGGAGGCCTGTCGCTGGACCTTGACCGGGCCATCGAGGCCGGCCTGCGACTGGTCGAGGCCGGGGCAGACATTCTGGACATCGGCGGGGAATCCACCCGCCCCGGCGCGAGACCGGTACCTGCCGGCGAAGAGCGCGACCGCGTGGTGCCGGTCATCGAGGCCCTGGCCAGCAAGGTTCGCGTCCCGATCTCGGTGGACACCTACAAGTCGACCGTCGCGGCCGCTGCCGTGGAGGCGGGCGCGTCCATCGTCAACGACGTCAGCGGTCTGCGGTACGACCCCGGCCTCGGACCCGTGGTTGCTGCCACGGGTGCGGCGCTGGTGCTGATGCATACCCGCGGGCGCTCTGGCGACATGTACAAGGAAGCCTCCTACCACGACCTCATCGGGGAAGTGCTCGACGAGCTGAGGGAGAGCATGGCGTTTGCCACAGGTGCGGGCGTGTCGCGCAGTGCCCTCCTGGCCGACCCCGGCATCGGGTTCGCCAAGCATGCCCAGCAGAGCTACGAAGTGCTGGCGCGGCTGCACGAGTTTGCGGAGCTGGCCTGTCCGCTGCTGGTCGGCCCTTCCCGCAAGTCGTTCCTGACGCGGGCCACAGGGCCCGATGCTCCGGCCAGGCGAGACTGGGCGACGGCGGCAGCCGTCACCACGGCCGTTCTTGAAGGGGCCCACATCGTTCGGGTGCACGCGGTCGAAGAGATGCGCGACGTGGTCCGCGTGGCCGACGAGATTCGGCGATATCATCAGGAACCGTGACCGATCTGCTGGCCATCCTGACGGGGCTGTTACAGCGGGCACCCGTGGGCTGGGTGGACCTGCTCGACATCGCCATCGTCTCCGTGGTGGTCTACGAGCTGCTCGTGCTCTTCAAGGGCACCCGCGCCATGCAGATGGCGTTCAGCGCGGCCACCATCGTGCTGCTCTTCTTCGTGTCCGACTTTCTCGGACTCGAGACGGTCAACTGGCTCATCCGCAACATTGCCCCCTATGTGATGTTCGGGGTGATCGTGCTCTTCCAGGCCGACATCCGCCGCGCCCTGACGCACTTCGGCCGCGGCCCGTTCTTCCGCTTCTTCGACCGCCAGCAGCACACCGACGAGGTGGTGGATGAGCTGATGGTGGCCGCCTCGTCCCTGTCGGCGCGGCGCATCGGCGCGCTCATCGTGATTGAGCGGGAAATCGGCCTGCGCAACTACATCGAGGGGGGCATTCCGCTGGACGCGCAGGTCACCTACGACCTCCTCGGCAGCATCTTCCAGCCAGGTTCGCCGCTGCACGACGGTGCCGTCATCGTCCAGGGCGACCGCATCGCGGCGGCCGCCTGTTTCCTGCCGCTTTCGGTGCACCCCAAGGTCAGCAAGGATCTGGGCACCCGGCACAGGGCGGCGCTGGGCATCACGGAAGAGAACGACGCGGTGGCCATCGTGGTGTCTGAGGAGTCGGGCAGCATCTCCATTGCCGTCGGCGGGAACCTGGAGCGTTCGCTGTCGGCAGAC
>JAKFYA010000348.1 GCA_021731095.1 Acidobacteriota bacterium
GACCAGGCCGGCTACCTGACCGGGATCGGGGCGACCCGCATCATTGACCGCGCCGAACTGGCAGCCGCCACGCCGCCGCTGGCGTCCGAGCGCTGGGCCGGCGCCATCGACACCGTGGGCGGCACCACGCTCGCATCGCTCATTGCCGCCACCAAGACCTTTGGCGCGGTGGCCGCCTGTGGCCTGGCGGGCGGCAGTGACCTGCACACCACGGTCTTCCCGTTCATCCTCCGCAATGTGGCGCTGCTCGGCATCAATTCCACCGAGACGCCCCTGCCTCTGCGTCAGCGTGCCTGGTCGCGTCTGGCCTCCGACCTGCCAGACGCGGTGCTGGACACGATGGCCACCGTCGAGCCCCTCTCCCGCATCCGCGAGCTCTCCGAGGAGATTCTCGCCGGCCGGATCCGCGGGCGCGTTGTCATCGACGTAAAGTCCTGACGACAGCCTGAGTTCCCGCCCACGTCCCCCCAAAAACAAAACCGCCGCGGCATCCACCGCGGCGGTTCGGTGGGCCGGTTCATCACCGGCCCGCATCGTGCGAAGCCAGTGCGCTACAGCGTCGTAATTTCCCCGTTGCTGTCGCCGAACTTGGCGGCGTCGACACCCATCCGGTGCAGCATCGTCAGCTGGAGGTTGGCAAGCGGTGTGCCCTTCGGTGCCAGGATGTGCTGGTCGCCCTTCACGCCGTGCGTCTTGCCACCGACCACCAGGGTCGGCAGATTCGCCGGCAGGTGAAGGTTGGAGTCGCTCATGCCGCAACCATAGAGCATCAGGCTGTGATCGAGCAGTGAGCCATCCCCATCCGGAGTGTTCTTCAGCTTCTCCAGGAAGTGCGAGAAGAGCCGCAGGTGATAGGCATTGAGCTTGGCCTGCTTGGCCAGCTTCTCCGGATTGTTCTGGTGGTGCGACAGCGGGTGGTTCGCTTCCGAGATGCCGATTTCCGGATAGGTCCGGTTGCTCAGCTCGCGGGAAATCACGAACGTTGAAATGCGCGTGATGTCGGACTGCCACGCCAGCGCCAGCAGGTCGAACATCAGCTTGCCGTGCTCTTCGAACGAGGTCGGAATCCCGGTGGGCTGCTCGATGACGGGGAGTTCGCGGTCGCCCTCTTTTTCCGCACGCTGGACGCGCCGTTCGGCATCGCGCACGGCATCCAGATACTCGGTCACCTTGCTCTTGTCCTTCGCACCGAGGTTCTTCGACAGCGCCGTCACCTCTGAGGTCACGGAGTCGAGCAGACTGCCATCCTTCCGGAAGGCCTTCAGGCGCACCTTCGAATCGGTGCTGGCATTGTCGCCAAAGAGCCGCTCGAAGACGGCGCGCGGATTCACTTCCATCGGCAACGGCGTGGTCGGTGTGATCCACGACACCGTCGAGGTGTACGCGCAGGTGTAGCCGTAGTCGCACACCCCCAGCACGTCGACCGATTCGAGGGCCAGTTCGAGCGACTTGAGCTGGGTGTCGCCGCCCTGCTGCTTGGCCGCAATCTGGTCCATCGAGACGTCCACGTGTCCCGTCGCTTCCGTCTTCAGGGCATGGGAGCCCGTCAGCCACGCGGACATCACGCGCGAATGCGGGCCACCGCCGTCCTCTTCACCCGCCACAGCCGGATGGCTGTCGAGGCCCGTGACCACCGTCAACTGATCCTTGTAGGGCGCCAGCGCCTGCAGACTCGGCATGAGGTCGAAGCCGCGGCCGTCCTTGGTGGGCGTCCACTGCTTCATGTTCACGCCCATCGGGACGTAGAACGCACCGAAGCGCCGGACAGGGTTGGCTGCTGTCCGCGAGGTGGCCGTGAGGGCCGGAATCATCCCGTCGAGCAGCGGCAGTGCAATCGTGACTCCCGCCCCCCGCAGCACAGTGCGGCGCGACAGATGCTTCTTCGTAATCATCATGACTCGGCTCTCCTCATCTGGAACGGCATGCTCTTCACGATTCCCATCACGAGCGCCGACCAGCGGTAGTCCTTGTCGGCAGCCTCACGAACGATCTTCCGAATGGCCGGCATGTCGTAGTACTCCACGCCTCGGCCGAGCGCATAGGTCGTCAACTTCCGCGTCATCGTGCTGAGGAATTCGGCCTTGTAAGCCGTCATGATCCCTTCGCGGAACTCGGACGCATCCTTGAACGGGGCGCCGTTCGGAAACTTCCCGGAGGCGTCGACCGGCGCGTTCGCATCCGTGTCCCGCCACTGACCGATGCCGTCAAAATTCTCCAGGCCAAAGCCCAGCGGGTCGATCAGCGTGTGGCAGCTGGCGCACACCGGATTCCGGCGGTGCATTTCCATGCGGGCGCGCACCGACTTGGGGGCGGCCTTCGGATCGTTCTCCGGGAACGGCGGCACGTTGGCCGGCGGCTGCGGTGGCTGCGTGCCCAGGATGTTCTCGAGCAACCACTTGCCGCGGAACACCGGCGAGGTCCGGTTCGGATACGCCGTCACCAGCAGCACACTGCCCTGCCCGAGCAGGCCGGCGCGCTTGCCGTCCGTGAGGTCCACTCGCCGGAAGTGACTGCCGTACACATTCGGGATGCCGTAGTGCCGCGCCAGGCGCTCGTTGACGAAGGTGTACTTCGCGCTCAGCAGTTCAAGGGCGCTGCGGTCTTCCTTGATCTGGCTGTTGAGGAACAGCTCTGTTTCCTTGGCGAACGCCTCGCGCAGGCTGTCGTCGAACCGCGGATACTCCAGATAGTCCGGCAGGCTCGACGCCACGTTCCGGAGCTGCAGCCACTGTCCGAAAAAGTTGCTGACCCAGGACTTCGCGCGCGGATCGGCCATCATCCGCTTGACCTGCTGCTCGAGCACGACCGGGTTCTTGAGCTGACCCTTCTCGGCCAGATTCAGCAACTGGTCATCGGGAATGGTGCTCCAGAGGAAGAAGGACAGGCGCGCGGCCAGGTCGATGTCGCTCACCGGCGCCACGCCGCTCGGGCCCGGCTTGGTGTCGCGCTCGGACCGGAACAGGAAGGCCGGCGCAATCAGCACCCGTTCGAGGGCAAACTGGATGCCGGTGTCGAAGCCCCCTTCGGCGTTGCCCCCCTTGTAGAACTCCATCAGGGTGTTCATCTCGGCCACGGTCGGCGTGCGGCGGTAGGCCCGGCGCGCCAGCTTCGAGAGGATGGTGCGGGCACAGGCCTGATCCGCCACCTGCGCCCCTGGCCGGCAGACGAAGATCTGCTTGCGACTGGGCGTCTCGGCCGGCGCCTGCGCGTTGAACGGCCCGACAATTTCGATGTGCTGGATGCCCATCTCGATGCGGCCTGATTCCTGGTTCGTCTGGTTGAGCTGCCCGAAGCTCGAGCTGCCGACCGGCAGACGCTCAGGCCCCACGCCTTCCAGCATCAGCGTCCGCTTCACCAGCGCCGTCGACACCTCGCGCGTCCCGGCCTTGGCCGCAAACCGGAACTCGAGTGGGCCATCATTCGGCGCCTTGCCGTCGAAGGCCATGATGGAAAGGAACTTGGTGGACTTCGGGACGGTAAACGTCTTCATCCGCACGCCGTCGAGACGCACGTCGATCTGGTTGTTCTCGTGCTGGCCGCGCCACTGGTCGCCGTAGTCCTTCTGAATCTCGACGCGGAGGAGGTATTCCCCGTCCAGCGGGAAGGTGTGGTGAATCGAGAGCCCCCCACGCGTGCCGAATGGCAGTTCGTCGTTCCGCCGATCGTCCTGCAGCAGCAGCGTCGGCACCTTGTAAACCTGGCTGCCGGGACGGATGTTCTTGTCCGCCACCGCCAGCCGCGCAATCTTGCGCGCCGCCGACATGTAGCGATCGAGCAGCGAGGGCGACACCGAGAGCACGTCGCCAATGTTGTCGAACCCGAAACCCGAGTTGTCGGCCGGCAGCAGCGACGGACCGTCGATGTCCAGCGCCAGCAGATCGCGGATGGCAT
>JAKFYA010000394.1 GCA_021731095.1 Acidobacteriota bacterium
CATCGGCTTGCAGCCGACGGCCGCAGGCGAGAAGATGAACCACCGCGGCTGAAGCCGAGCGTAGCCCGTCCAGAGGAGAACCGTCTATCGCAACCTCGGCGCAGGTCGGAACGGTGCGGCAACTCTGGCCATTGTTAGCCGTCGAGGACATCGCTCGCTCGCTCAACTTCTATCAAGACAAGCTCGGGCTCTCGATTGTGGGCCGCGCTGAAGCCGACGGTCGACTGTTCTGGTGTCGGCTCGAACGCGGTGGCGCCTCGATCATGCTGCAGCAAGCCGACGAGGAAGATGGTCCAGTTGGCGACCGAGGCCGTGGTGTCGTATTCTTCTTGTGTGTGACGATGCCGAACGACTTCACGCAGAGCTCTCATCGCGTGGCCTGCAACTGACTCGCGTCACCGTTGCGGAATACGGACGCGCGGTTTCGCGCTTGAGTTCCCGATGCATCCGATCATGTTGACCGTTCTCCTGGGGACTCGCCGGCGTAATCCGCTGATGGACGATGCCGAGTTGCATCCACCAGACATTCAGAGACGACAAGCCATGGATGCCGGTGGTGGCAAATGGCGCCCCGTTGTCCGCGCGGATCGCGCCTGGCAAGCCGACCTCGCGGAACAGCGCGCGGAACGCGGGCTGCGCAAGCGCTGTCTTCACCGAGCTCAGGCCGCGACCGACCAGCAGGGCGCGACTGAAATGATCAGTCACCGTCAACGGATAGCAATATGCCCGTCGCCGGTCTTGAACTGCCCCTTGAAGTCGGCAGGACACACCTGGTTCGGGCGATCCGTCTGCAGCGCGGTGGCGCCCGGATGCGTCCACTTCCGTCGGCGTCGGTTCTTCCGCAAGGACTACGCCCGCCCGGCGCTCGACAAGTACCGCCTGGGGAAACTCATCGACGTCATCGGCACCATTGGCCTGGGGGACAAGGAGAACCGCGCCAGGGACATCCTGGGACGCGTCTACGAGTACTCCCTCAGGCAGTTCGCCAGCGCCGAGGGGAAGAACGGCGGGCAGTTCTACACGCCGTCCTGCGTCGTGCGTGTGCTGGTCGAGATGCTCGCGCCCTACACGGGTCGCATCTACGACCCGTGCTGCGGCTCGGGCGAAATGTTCGTGCAGTCCGAGAAGTTCGTGGAAGCGCACGGCGGCGAGGTCGGTGACATCAGCATCTACTAGATCGACGCGACGGTGAGGCGCGCGACCTCCGCGCGGCCACGATGCGGTCTTCGTGATCGAAGGCGGGGGGGCAAGACCCGGCGCTCGGGCGCGATGGTGTCCGAGATGAGACGTGGTCGGCGCCCGCGCGATGTTTCACGAATGGCTTCGGCAACAGCGAGAGATTTCCCGCGCTTCTCTGGAAAATTCCCACTTCGCCAGTCATTTCGAATCCAATCCACCGCGCCGTCCGAGACCGTGCGGGCGTACGGGGTTGTCTCGTTCCCGAGAGACGACGCTGTGCATTGCGCCTGCGCTTACCTCCGTGAGCAACTTGCCAGAAGAACGCTGTGGGGCATTGGCCGCGGTATTGCTCCGCCTCGGCACGCTGACTGACGCCAAGTTCAAACAGGAAAGGAGAGGAAGGAGAGGGATCGCGGTCGATTCGTACGGACTTCTCGTGCGCTGGTTTCCCCGTTGACTACTCGACTAAAGGAAGGTTGGAGTTATGAAGACACGTCGCCACACGATTTCCGGCATCTCGGCGTTCGCGTTGGGTCTCGTCCTGGCCGCGGCGCCACGCGCCATGGCGCAATCGGGGTGTGGTTTTCAGGCGAATTGGACACTGCAATTCGCGGACAGTCAGGATCCGAGTGGCGTGAACGGGGCCCTCAACGCGTTTGACGGCAGCACCGTAACCGTCTGGAGCACGGCCTGGAGTCCGACGCCGGCCCCGCTGCCGCACGAGATTCAGATCAACCTGCGTAGCGCCTGCATCGTTTCGGCGTTCCGCCTCACCCCATGGCTGGACGCGCCGTACGGCCGCATCGGCGACTACGAGTTCTACGTCAGCGTGGACGGCATCGACTGGGGGGCACCGGTCGCGACGGGGACGTTCGTGAACGATGCAACCACTAAGATCGTGATTCTTACTCAAGCGAAGGTCGGACAGTACATCCGCCTGCGGGCGCTATCGGCACACCAGGGTGCCCCGTTTACGACGGTGGCCGAACTCCAGGTGCTCGTGGGTGTTCCCCCTGACGAGGGGTTCCTCGGCTACTTCACCGGCACGACCTTTCGGGGCTTACCCACCCCCTGCCTGAACGGCGGCGCCGCCTACGGGGCGGGGGACCCGGTCGAGATCAGTTACAGCTGCAATGGGCTCAACGGCGCGAACGCGACGTTCGTGGACTACTTCTCGGATGCGGCCCACGGTTGCCCGAGCGGGGGCGCCATCTACGCGACGGGGCCCACACTCAGTTACATCTGCAACGGGACCAAGGGAGATAAGGGCGACCCGGGTGAGAAGGGGGAGAAGGGCGATGCCGGGGCAAGCGCGACGCGGGCAGCGGGGCCTTGCTTCGACAATCGCAACCGATACGTCGACTGCGGGAACGGTACGGTCACGGACACGGTGACGGGACTGATCTGGCTGAAGGATGCCAGCTGCGCCGCGCTGGGCAATCACCTCGCTTGGGACCTCAACTACTGGGCGACGTCGAGTCAGGCGGTGGCGGAATTGGCGACGGGGACGTGCGGGCTGACGGACGGATCCGCACCAGGCGACTGGCGGTTGCCGACCAAGGCGGAGTGGGCGGCGACGATCGCCCGGGCGGTCGCCCTCGGCTGTGTCGTGGGTGCTGGTGGTCCGCCCTCGCTGACAGACGATTGGGGGTTCGCGTGCTTGGGCTCTGGGTCGGGGTCGTCGTTTGTGGACGTGGTGGGGGGCTTATATTGGTCGAGTACGGCCGATGAGACCTACCCGATGAACGTCTGGAGCCCGGACCTCAACGTTGGCTACCTCGGGACTCTCTCCAAGGTCGACCGCTCCAGGGGCCACCACATCTGGCCGGTGCGGGTTGGGCCGCGGTAGTCGACGCGTTGGTCCCCTTGGGAAGTTGAGGCGTCTCGACCTTGGTGCGCACCGCGCATCAGCCTGAGTCGTCGCAGGCTGTGGTGTTGTCTTCGTGTGTGCGGCTCCGGCCGTCGGAGGTCTGGGACACCCATGGTGGTCTGGTTTCGGAATCTTGGGTACGAAACGAAGAAGGCCTGAAACCTGAGCGCCACCGGTCACAAAAGCCTTGATCTTCTGGGTAGGGCGTGTGAAGGTACCCGACGCGTCGGCGGCGGCACGTCAGCCGGAGTTGCCTGCGCTGGGTATTGACGTCTGTCGTCTGTTGTTTCAGGCGGCCAGCATGCCCATTTTCGGATGCATTCCGGCGGCGTCACTTCCGGTCGGAACTTGATGCGACCGCGACGCGCGTCCATCGAATCCGGTCCCTTCCAGCGGTGTATCCGTCGCAGACAAGCCTCGGGATGCGATGCTCGCGCAGTCGCGGCCACCCGGACATCCCGAGCCACCCGTGCGATGACAAGTCGATTCCAGCGTGAGGTGCCCGTGCCGCTCGAGTGCGGAGACGAGCATCGGCAAGAGCGGCTTGAGCCGCTTCCCGCAGATCCGGTCGGAGGCCTCCCACAGCACAATGAGCGCTTCGCGCACGGCGGTATCGTACACAGGAAGCCGCACTGGGCGGCACGCCCCGGCCGCGCACGGTTTCGCGTGCAGCAGCAGTCGAATGGCGTGCTTGCGGTGGTAGCCAGTGACCGCGACAAACTCGTCGAGAATCTGGCGCTTCTCGTCCTTCAGCCCGCCGCGGCACTTTGAATCGCCACGCCATCCGCCGTGCCAGCTCCGCCTTCGTCATCGTGCCTCCCCTCCAGAATTCTTGCCCAG
>JAKFYA010000037.1 GCA_021731095.1 Acidobacteriota bacterium
GCAGGAAGTCTCGCTCGAGACGAGCGCGGCCTCGGCGGAGACCGAGAGCAGCGGCCTGAACATGAACATGGTGCCCAAGGATGGCGGCAACACGTTCCACGGCACCACCAACGTGGAATACAGCAACGACAGCCTGCAGAGCAGCAACCTGACGGACAAGCTCAGGAGCCGCGGGCTGACGCGGTCCAACGGGATTGAGAAGATCTACGACTACGGCACCGGGCTCGGCGGTCCGATCGTCAAGGACAAGGTCTGGTTCTACGGCGCGGTCCGCGATTGGGGCGCGGTCGAGACCCTGGCGGGCGTCTACTTCAACAAGCCCGCGAATCAGAAGTCGCTCTCGCCGGCCAACATCATCAACGGCGGATTCAAGCCGTACGAGGCCGACCTCGACAACCCGGCGTTCTACGACCGGTATACGAAGGACGCGGCGCTGCGTCTCACCTGGCAGGCGAACGCGAAGAACAAGGTCGCCATCAACGCCGACGTGCAGGACTACTGCTGGTGCTACAGCTACTTCATCAACAACCCGGAAGCGGCGTGGGACTTCCACGTGTATCCGAACAACAACTGGATGGCGACGTGGAACTACACGGCGACCAACCGGCTGCTCATCCAGGGGGGCGTGTCGCTCCGGCAGGACCGGCAGTTCAATGGCATCCCGAAGCTCCCGGACGGGTCGACCAACACCGCGATCCCGATTCTGGACCTGAACACGGGCGTGGCCTATGGCTCGCGGTACGTGTCGACCGGCATTGTGGGTGACACGGAATGGGGCGACATGGGCAACCAGTACGCCTACCAGACCAAGCTGGTGGCGTCGTATGTGACCGGCTCGCACTCGATCAAGGTCGGCCAGCAGTCGATGACGGGCTTCAACGGCATCGTGAGCACGGGGCCCCTCTATCCCTACCAGTACATCCTGCGCGGCTCGACCCCGGTGCAGATCAAGCAGGGCGCCTACCCGCATCATCAGGAAGGCCGGCTGAAGTATCAGTGGGGCTTCTACGGGATGGACACCTGGACGATCAACAACCTGACGTTGAACCTGGGCCTCCGGGTCGACCTGCTGAATGGCTACAACCCGCCGCAGACGCGTCCGGGCGGCCCGTTCCTCGGCGAGCTGAAGTTCGGGCTGGTGGAGAACGTGCCGAACTGGAAGGACATCAGCCCCCGCCTGGGCTTCGCGTGGAACGTGTTCGGCAACGGCAAGACGGCCATCAAGGCGTCGTACGGCAAGTACGTCAACTACGAGACGACCGGCCTGACGAAGCTGACGAACCCGGCCAACGCGCTGGTGGCGAACACGACCCGGTCGTGGAACGACGCCAACAACAACTTCATTCCGGACTGCGAGCTGACCAACGGGGCGGCCAACGGGGAGTGCGGGGCCTACGACAACCGGGCCTTCGGCACCTCGGTGATCAACACGCGGTTTGCCCCCGATGTGACGGCGGGCTGGAACGTGCGTCCGAAGAACGAGCAGATCTCGGCGGTGCTCCAGCAGGAGCTGCGTCCGGGCCTCGGACTGACGGCGGGCTACTACCGCACCTGGTATGGCAACAAGACCATCACGGACAACCTGAAGGTGACGCCCGCTGACTACACGCCGTTCTGCGTGACGGCGCCCACGGATGCGCGGCTGCCGGGCGGCGGTGGCTACCAGGTCTGTGATTCCTTCAACGTGAACCCGGACAAGTTCGGCCAGGTCGACAACTACGTCGTGCGCGACAACGACCTCACGGAAGTGTTCCAGGGCGTCGACATCGGCGCGAACTGGCGCTTTGGCAAGGGCGGGCTGTTGAACGGCGGCATTTCCTTTGGCAAGACCGACTACGACAACTGCTCCGTGCCCGACGTGCCGACCCAGTTCTGCAAGTACTCGTGGACATGGGCGGGCCAGACGCAGGCGAAGGCGCAGGTCGCCTACCCGCTGCCGAAGGACTTCAAGGTCGCCGGCACCTGGGTGAGTGGCCCCGGCATTCAGCAGCAGGCCACCCTCGCCTACACGTCGGCGGCCATCGCGGCGTCGCTCGGTCGGCCGTTGGCCGGCGGCGTGTCGGCCACCACGGTCACGATTCTGACGCCGCAGTCGCAGTTCGAGAACCGGTATAACCAGTTCGACGTGCGCTTCAGCCGGTTGTTCAAGGTCCGGCAGCTGCGGATCGAGCCCCGGTTCGACGTCTACAACCTGACCAACTCGGCGTCCGTGATCGGCAACCTCGCCGGGTACGGGGCGGCGTGGTTGCGGCCGACCGACATCTTGACGGCGCGCCTGATCAAGTTCGGTGTGCAGGTCGACTTCTAGTCAGCACCGACCGGCCGTCGTTGGCGGCCGGTCGGTTTAGTTCGGGGTCTCGACGCGGCGAGAGACAAGCGCGTTTACGACCCGCACGCAGTGACGGCGGCCATGGTCATCCTCCCCTTGGAGGCGTACCATGGCCGCACCTGTATTTGCTGCATGTTTTCGCCGACGCCGGTCGAAGAAATTCGAGACGCTAGGCGACCGTTCATCCGACTAGCAGGTGATCCGACGAATCCAGCAAAGGATTCTGGCTCGTCCAGAAGCGTCGCGATGACGCGATCCGTCGGGGCGCTAGCGCCCCAGGTAGAAGCCGCCACCGCCGAGCAGAATCACGACGAGCACGATGAGCAGAAGCGTATTGAGGTTCATTGTGGAGACCTTTTCCAGGGAGAGAGAACGTTGGAGTCGTCCTAGGCGTGCAGGATGTCGGTGAGCCCTGAGTGGACTTTGAGACCATCCGTGTAGTCGATGAGCCCGAGCCGTTGAAATTTCTTCATGAAGAAGTTCACACGCGAGCGCGTCGTGCCGATCATTCTCGCCAGCGTCTCCTGGGAGATGGTCGGAACAGCCCGCGCCGGGACGTCGTGCTTGCCATACCGGGCCAGCAACAGCAGTGCCCGGGCCAGCCGTTTCTCGCTGGAGTTGAACAGCTGGTCGACCAGATCCTGCTCAGCGCGGATGCTCCGCGCCAGCATGTGGGCAATGAAGCGATCTGACAGTGCATGCTTCTCGCGCAGGAGGTGGACCATCTGGTCCTTGTCAATGCACAGGATGCTGCTGTCGGCGGTCGCCGTGGCACTGCCCATGCGGACGGGTTGAGCCGCCAGGCATCCTTCGCCAAAGAAGTCACCCGGGCCCAGCATGGCCACGATTGCCTCCCGGCCGGTTTCCGAAAGCACTGAGAGCTTCACGGAACCCTTCTGGATGTACATGACGTGCTCGCAGGCGTCACCTTGCCTGAAGATCACATCAGCTCGGCGATACTCCACGATCTTCCTGTCGAGACCCGCTGAATCAAGAAACGCCTGTGCTTTGAACCCTGCCGCGTCTCGCCTGGCCTTCGTGGCGTGACCCTCCGCAAGGCGGGCCCCGCTTAGTCCGAGGAGGGCGCTCGAGGCGACGCCTGCCGCGAAGATTGGATTGGGGACGGATTTGTTCAGATGCATGACACGAACAGAACGCATCGTTCGTGCCAGCTCTTGGCAGGTCGAGAACCGGGGGTGAGCACGGTTACGGGCCGCCGATCTGTCAGATGAAAGCGGGCACCGCGGAGTTGTTCAGGACCCAGTGAAGGAAACAACGGCACGGCGCTACCGTTTTGCGGTAACTCGATGTCCTTTTGTGCACACTCTCAACACCGCTTGGTCTGGTAGAAAGTCACCAGATGCCGAAGCCACCGCTCCCATCATCAGACGACCACGCCGGCGCAGTGACGATGCCAAAGCAGGGTGAAGGCGTCCGCCACGATGCCGAGCACGACCGCCAACAGGCGGAGAGCGGGCGCGAACTGGCAGAGGATGGCCGGCAGGCGCAAGAGCGTTTGCGGGAGGTCAGCGAAACGGCGCGGGCGGCTGGAGAGGCAG
>JAKFYA010000291.1 GCA_021731095.1 Acidobacteriota bacterium
CACCACCGGGGCCAGCTGGCGGCCTATCTGCGCGCGATGGGGTCGAAGGTGCCGGCGATGTACGGCGGCAGCGCCGACGAGCCGATGCAGGGCGCCTGAGTCACGCGCGGTCGGGGGAGCTCACGTGTTTCCGGATCTCAGAACGTTCCTCGACCGCCTGCGTGCGGACCGGGACCTCGTCACCATCGAGGCCCCGGTCGACACCTACCTCGAAGCGGCCGAAATCCACCGCCGGGTGATTGCGGCGGGTGGACCGGCGCTGCTGTTCAATGCGCCCATTGGCTCCGACTTCCGCCTGGCGACCAACCTGTTTGGCACGGCGCGCCGGGCCGAGCTGGCCTTCGGCGAGCGGCCGCTCCAGCTCATCCGGCGGCTGGTCGGTCTGGTCGAGACGATTCTGCCTCCCACCCCGGCGAAGCTGTGGGGCGCGCGTGATGTGGCATTCGAGCTGATGAAGGTTGGCCTGAAGCAGGCCTCGCGCGGCCCTGTCACCGAGCGCGTCACCGCTGACGTGCGTCTGGACCGGCTGCCGGCGCTCACCTGCTGGCACGAAGATGGCGGTCCGTTCGTCACCCTGCCACTGGTCTACACCGAACATCCGGACAAGCCGGGTCACAACCTGGGCATGTACCGGATGCACGTGCACGATGCCCGCACGACCGGCATGCACTGGCAGATCGGCAAGGGGGGCGGCTATCACTACGGCGTGGCCGAGGCGAAGAACCAGCCTCTCCCGGTCACGGTGTTTCTCGGTGGCCCCCCGGCCATGATCCTGTCGGCCATTGCGCCGCTGCCCGAGAACATTCCGGAGCTGATGCTGGCGTCACTGATTGCGGGCGAGCGCCTGCCGCGCGTCAGCGGGATCGGGCCGCATCCCCTGATGGCCAACGCCGAGTTCGCCCTGATGGGCCAGGTGGCGCCTCGCGTCCGCCGGCCCGAGGGACCGTTCGGCGATCATTACGGCTATTACTCGCTGCAGCACGACTACCCGGTGTTCACCGTGCAGCAGATGGCGCACCGCGCGGACGCCATCTACCCGGCGACCGTGGTGGGGAAACCTCGCCAGGAAGACTTCTTCATTGGCGACCTGCTGCAGGAGTTGCTGTCGCCGCTGTTCCCGGTGGTGATGCCCGGCGTGCAGCAACTCTGGTCCTATGGCGAGACCGGCTACCACTCGCTCAGCGCCGCTGTGGTGAAAGAGCGCTATCACCGCGAGGCGATGGCCAGTGCGTTCCGCATCCTGGGCGAGGGCCAGCTGTCGTTGACCAAGTTCCTGCTCGTGGTCGACAGGCACGTCGACCTCAAGGACTTCCGCGCAACGCTCGAGCACCTGCTGGCCCGCACCCGTCCGGAGACCGACCTCTATATCTTCTCGAACCTGTCGATGGATACCCTGGACTATGCCGGGCCAGAGGTGAACAAGGGCTCCAAGGGCGTGTGGCTGGGCGTCGGCGACCCGGTGCGGGACCTGCCGCGCCAGTTCAGTGGAGAGGTGCCGCAGGGGGTCACCGGCGTCGAGGTGTTCTGCGGCGGCGCGCTGGTGGTGGGAGCGCCCGCCTATGCCGACGAGCCCGGCGCCGCCGCCCGCCTGGCGCAGGCGCCGGCCTTCAGGGAGTGGCCGCTGGTGGTCATCACCGACAACGCGACGCGTGCGGCGGCCAGCCCGATGAATTTCCTGTGGACGACCTTCACGCGCTTCGAGCCGGCGGCTGATGTCCATGCGGCCACCACGGAGGTGGTGCGCAACCACATCGTCTACCGCGGTCCGGTGGTGATTGACGCGCGGATGAAGCCCTGGTACCCGAAGGAGCTGAGCTGCCGCGAGGACATTGCCGCGAAGGTGACCAGCCGGTGGAAGGAGTACTTCCCGGCGGGGAACGTGGAGATGGGCGACGCCGAGCGGGCCCACCTCGACTGACGCGGCCTCGACGACCGCGGAGCATGGTCGCGAAGGCCTGGGCGCAGGGCGCGCCTAGTTCAGCGCGTTCGGCATTGCCAGGGTGAACGGGGCGATGACGGCGTCGAACTGCTCGCCGTCTGCCGTCACCATCTGGTAAGTCCCCTGCATGGACCCCACGGCCGTGCGCAGCGGGCAGAAGCTGCTGTACTCGAAAGCCGTGCCCGGTGACAGCACCGGCTGCTTGCCGACCACGCCTGGCCCCTTGACGCGCTCCACTTCGCCCTCCGCGTCCGTAATGATCCATTCGCGCGAGACCAGCTGGGCCGTCTCGGAGCCCTCGTTCGAGATCCGCACGTGGTACGTGAAGTAGTACTCATCATCCCGGGGAGAGCTGCGGTCGGGCACGTACATCGACTCCACTTCCACGCTGATGCCACGCGTCACGGTGGTGGGACCCTTGGTGGGACGGATGGCGGCGGCCGCGCCGCTGCGGGCGCGGGTCGGATTCTTGATGGTGGTGTCGCTCACACCTTCGATTATACGTAACCGGGCGAACCGGTCGGTCAGTTCTTCCGTAGTACAGTCCGACCATGGCCACTCCCCCCAAGAAGAACGTCAGCGCGTCGGCCGCGTGGCGCGAGGCCCGCGAGCTGGTGTGGGTGCACCGCAAACGTCTGGCCATCGGCCTGGTGCTCATGCTCATCGGCCGCCTGGCGGGGCTGGTCCTGCCCGCCACGTCCAAATACCTGATTGACGAAGTGGTCGGCAAGTCGCGCACCGATCTGCTCTTTCCGCTGGCCATGGCGGCGGGCGCGGCCACGCTCGTACAGGCGGTCACCTCCTTTTCCCTGTCGCAATTGCTCGGTGTGGCGGCGCAGCGGGCCATCGGCGACATGCGCAAACGTGTGCAGGCGCGCATCCTGCGCCTGCCCGTCAGCTACTTCGACTCGACCCAGACCGGCGTGCTCGTCTCACGGGTCATGACCGACGCCGAGGGGATCCGAAACCTGGTGGGCACCGGGCTGGTGGACCTGGTGGGCGGCTTCGTCAGCGCCATCCTCGGCCTGGGCATTCTCTTCTGGCTGAACTGGCGACTCACCGTCATCACCATCATCGTGCTGGCCATCTTCGGCGTGATGATGGGCTATGCCTTCAAGACCCTGCGTCCGCTGTTCCGCGAGCGCGGCAAGATCAATGCGGAAGTGACGGGACGTCTCACCGAGGCGCTGGGCGGCATCCGCGTGGTCAAGTCGTACACGGCCGAGAAGCGCGAGGAGATCGTGTTCGCCAAAGGGGTGCACCGGCTGTTCCGGAACGTCGCCCAGTCGATGACGGGGGTGTCGGCCACCACGTCGGGCGGCATGCTGGCCATCGGCATCATCGGCATGCTGATGCTGGTGCTGGGAGGCCGCGCCATCATCGCCGGGCAGATGACGGTGGGCGACCTCATCATGTATCTGCTCTTTGTCGGCCTGGTCTCGGCGCCGCTGATCTCGATTGCGTCGGTTGGCACGCAGATCACCGAAGCGCTTGCCGGCCTCGACCGCATCCGCGAAGTGTTCGCCATGACGACGGAGAACGCGGCCGACCGCCACAAGCCGGCGCTGGGCGCCATCCGGGGCGAGGTGCGCTTCGACGACATCTGGTTCGAGTACGAGCCCGAGCATCCGGTGCTGAAAGGCGTGTCGTTCCAGGCGGCGCCTGGCACCACGACGGCGCTGGTCGGATCGAGCGGATCGGGCAAGAGCACGCTGATCAGTCTGATCATGGCGTTCAATCACCCGGGACGCGGCCGCATCTTCATCGACGGTCAGGACCTGGAGTCCGTCCGGTTGATGGACTACCGCACGCAGCTGGCGTCTGTCCTGCAGGAGAACTTCCTGTTCGACGGGTCGATCAGTGACAACGTCGGCTATGCGCGCCCGGGCGCCACGCTCGACGAGATCCGGCACGCCTGCCAGGTGGCC
>JAKFYA010000129.1 GCA_021731095.1 Acidobacteriota bacterium
TCATCGACTTCTCGGACCCTCGCGCCATTGTGCCGCAGCTCGATCTCTCCGGCCGCACACGGGTGGACGGCACCAACGATGCCGGCTCACCGACCACCTACGACATCACGCTCACCATCACGGGGACACCCGACACGCTCACGACCGTCCTCACCTCCACGCCGGATCGCCCGCAGGCGGACATCGTGTCACTGCTGGCCACCGGTCGTCTGGCCGACCAGGTGGGCGGGGCGGAGGGCGCCATCGCACGCGACCAGTTCCTCGGGTACCTCTCTGGCGAAACGCTGGGCTTTGCGGCCCGTGCCATCGGTTTCGACTCCATCCGGTTCGAACGCGGCGCGACACAGGACGCGCTGGCGTCGGACGCCTCGCTCGCGGGCGAAGTGAATCCGGCCCAGCGCCTGACCGTCTCCCGCCGCATTTCCGGTGTGGCCGAGCTCACCGTCTCCCAGAACCTGCGCGACACCAGCCGGCTCACCTGGATTGCGTCCCTGACGCCACGGCGTTCGGTCGAGCTGCGGGCCGTGTCACGCGACGATCGGAGCCGCACCTACGAGGTTCGCCATGACGTCTCGCTCGGCGGCCCGGCCGACCCCATCGTCACACGCGCCACCAGCGCGCTCCGGGTGACAGGCGTCCGCATCAGCGGCACGCCGGTCGTGCCCGAACGCACACTCCGAGGCCAGCTCCGGCTGAGCACAGGCGACCGCTTCGACTTCTATCGCTGGCAGCAGGACCGCGACCGGTTGCGGCGGTTCTACCTGGCACGCACCTACCGCGAGGTGCGCATCTCGGCCCGGCAGTCGCCCGAACCCATGCCGGACGGCACCGCTGGCGTGGCTCTGGAGTACGTGGTGACGGCCGGCCCCCTGACCGCCATCGAGGTCGAAGGTGATGCGCTACCTGCCGCCGTGCTTCGCGACCTTGGGCGCATCTGGAGTGACGCCATCGTCGACATCGGCCTCACGGGCGATGTGACACAGGCCATCCAGCAGCATCTGGCGGGCGAGGGCTATTTCCGGTCTCGCGTGCGCGTCACGCGGGTGGCACCGGACGCCTCGCACCAGGCGGCCCGACTGCTGGTCCGTGTCGGACGCGGTCCGCGCAGTGCATCCCGGCGTCTCGAGGTGACGGGCGCGTCACATCTGTCGAAGACCGACATCGACACCGTGGCCACGCCGCTCGGCATGGAGGCGTGGCTGAGGCCGGCGTCGCTGGCTGAGGCCCTGACCCAGCGGTATCGCCAGGAAGGTCTGCTGGCGGCAACGGTGACGGCAGGTCCCATCCGGTTCGACGGCGCGACAGCCCTGCTGCCGGTGCGCATCGACGAAGGACGGCCCTTCACCATCGGCCGCATCGACCTGACCGGCGCCAGCCGCCTGGGCGAAGCGGTCGCGCGACGGGCCTTCGGCCTCACCGAGGGCACCCCCTACACACCAGAGCTGCTGCGCCAGGCTCGACTGACCCTGGGGCGAGCCTATGCCACCGACGGCTTTGGCGGCATGACCGACGATACGCGGACACGGGTGGACCGCGACCGGGGCACTGTCGATATCACCGTGGCTGTGCGCGAAGGCACCCAGCAGCAACTGGCCGCCATCACCATCCGCGGCGCCGAGGGCGTGAGTGCCCATACGGTCAGCGACGCCCTCCAGCTCACGCCCGGCACACCTGTGGACATGAACGCGTGGTACGCCGGGCGACGTCGGCTGTTCCAGACCGGCCTGTTCCGCCGTGTCGACCTGACGCCGGTACCGGTCGCGGGCGTCACGCCTGGCGCCGTCGAGCCGGTCACGGCGGAGCTGACCCTCGTCCGCGTGCGCCCCTGGCGCCTGCGATACGGCGTGAACGTCACCGACGAAGCCGCGCCGATTGCCGACCAGGGCCGGACGTTCGGGGGCGGCCTCAGCACGACGCTGGAACGGCAGGGGCTGTTCGGGCGGCCCGGCAGCAGCCTGGCCGCGCTCCGCTACAACAACGACCAGCGGGTCGCCCGGGGCGCCATCACCTGGCCGACGCTGCTCGGTCGACCGCTGTCGACCCGCCTGTTCGTGTCGCGGTCCCGCGATGTGGTGAGTGGCGAGAACATTCTGTCCTTCATCACGGACAAGACGGTCATCACCGCAGAACAGCGCGTCACCCTGGGCACAGGCACACAGGTCGCCTATGCCTACCAGTTCGAACGCAACCATGTGTTTGATCCGGACGCGAACCCGAGCGACCCGTTCGCCCTCGACGAGCGGTGGCGTCAGGCACGGCTGACCGCCTCGTTCGTCTTCGACCGGCGGAGTGACCCGGTCGAACCGACGCGCGGCGTGCTGCACTCCTCCACCGTCGAATATGGGCTCGAGGCACTGGGGCGCAATGGACGCTTCCTGAAGTACGCGCTGCAGCAGCTGGCCTTCGCCCCGCTGACCCGGGGCGTGGTGTCAGCTTCGGCCGTCCGCCTGAACGTCGGCACGGGCTTCGGGCAGACGCTGATCCTGAGTGAGCGCTTCTTCGCCGGCGGCACCAACTCGGTCCGCGGGTTCGCGGACGACTCGCTGGGTGGGTATGACTTCTTCGGAGATCCCGTTCCCGGGCAGGCCTCGCTGGTGCTGAACCAGGAGGTCCGGTTCCCCCTGTTCCGCGCCGCCCGCGGTGCGGGGTTCATCGATGCCGGCAACGTGTTCGCCCAGCCGTCTGCGCTGTCCCTGCGTGGCCTGCAGGTGGCCGCCGGTGCCGGGCTCCGCCTGACCACGCCGGTTGGCCTGTTCCGCATCGATCTGGCCACACCGCTCCCCAGGCAGGGACGTCAGGTCCGCTGGACCTTCGGGTTCGGCCACATCTTCTGACGGGACTACCGTCCCCGCAGGGTACGCATCAGCGACTCCACCGCGGCCCGTTCGGGCGCCTTCGGCGCCAGCCTCAGAAACCGCTCGAAGTGCTCGGAGGTCCTGTCGGCGCGCGCAATCCGCGAATACGACAGGCCGGCGTAGTAGTGCGCGTACGCGAAGGAGGGATTCAGGTCGGTGGTGTGCCTGAAGGCCTCGGCGCATCCCGCCCAGTCTTCGAACTGCGCTTTCGCCAGACCGAGCTGATAGTGCGCCTGGAACAGTCCCGGGGCGGTCTCGACTGCCTGGGCTGCAGCTTCACGCGCGCGAGTGGCGTCTGACGCCAGCAGTGCGCTGGCCGACTCGCCAATCAGGGTCCAGGCCTGGTCACCCGAGGTGGCCAGGCGGGCGAACTCCTCCTGGGCCCGCTCGGGCTGCTCCAGCTTCACCAGGACGAGGCCGGCCAGGAAGGCGTCTGCCGGCCCGGACTCGCCGCGCTCCCGCTGCGCGGACAAGGCCTGGATGGCCTGATCGTTCTGACCCGATTCGAACAACTGCTGGGGCGAAGTGCCCTGGGCCGTCGCCGTGACAGCGAAAGCAAGCCACAGCACGCTGCACAGATGTGAGATACGCATGAGACCTCCCGGTCAGGACGGCTGGCGATGGCGGCCCTGGAGACCCCGGGGCCATGCCCTGCGTCCAGTCTAGTGCAGGCCTCCAGGTTCACTGCCCCGTCTGGCACAGCCTCATAGCCCGGCACTATGGGCGCCAGAGGAACGTTGTGTTGGTGTCTGACACCCCGAGAGCCCAGACTCGGGATCACGGAGGATTCGAATCATGTTCATCACACGCACACACATCTCGCGTCGCACGGTGCTCCGCGGAGCCGGAGCGGCCCTGGCGCTGCCGCTGCTTGACAGCATGGTGCCGGCGCTGACGCCGACGCGCCTGTCGGCCGCGGCCGGGATCAAGCGCTTCGGCGCGATTCACATCGGCATGGGCATGGACATGCGGACGTGGACGCAGAACGAAGGCGAGCTGG
>JAKFYA010000309.1 GCA_021731095.1 Acidobacteriota bacterium
GAACTGGCGAAGCAGCAGAGCGAACGGGCCCAGATCGACGAGAAGCGTCGGAGCAAGCCGCAGGGCCGGACGATCCGGACACGGCTCGCCGAGCACGAGCGCTAGGGCACCGGCGTCGCTGGCACCTCGCCAGGCGCGGCCACCGGGGGCACGGTGTCAGACAGCGGCAGGACGGCTTCGGCAGCAGGCGCGGGCAGGATCGTGTCGGCGAGAGGCGCCGGAAGCGCGCGCGCAGGCGCCGGGGTGAGCAGGGACGCCGGGATCGGCGTCGGCACGGTCGCGTCGACCCAGGTCTCGAGCGGCCACACAGCCAGCGCGGCCACGACCACACCCACCAGGGCCAGTGCCGCCATGACCGGAATCTGCCACCGCCGCTGGCGCCGCGCGGCCTCGGCAGGTGTCAGGGTTTCGGCGACTGGCTGCAGCCGCAGATGGTCGGCGGCTCGCGTCACGATGGCCGTACTGACCACATGTTCCTTCTCGACGGCCGCAGCCATCAGCGAACGGTCACAGAGCAGGTTGATGACCCTGGGCACGCCACCCGAGAAGCGGAAGACGGTGTCGAGGGCGCCATCGCTGAACTCCACGCTCATGGACCCTCGGGCGATCCAGAGCCGGTGGTTGACGTAGGCGGCCACCTCCTCGCGGGTCAGGGGGCGGAGCGTGGCGCGCAGCGAAATGCGCTGCTGCAGTTGGCGCATGTTCGCCTGCTCCAGCACCTCGAGCAGGTTGAGCTGACCAACCAGGATGATCTGCAGCAGCTTGGTCTCGTTGGTCTCGAGGTTGGACAGCACGCGAATCTGCTCAAGCACCGGCGGCGTCAGGTGCTGCGCCTCATCGATGATCAGGACGGCCTTGCCATTGATCGGCATCAGCGAGAGCAGGAAGTCGTGCAGCGCACTCACCAGCTCGTGGGTGCTGGCCGTGGCGGCGCGTCCGCTGCGGACGGCCTCGCGCGACAGGACGCCGAAGTCCAGCAGCGCCTCGCGCAGCAGTTCCTCGACTGACAGGAACGGGTTCAGGACCAGCGAGGAGAACGTGGTGCTGTCGAGTTGCTGCAGCAGGGCGCGGCAGGTCGTGGTCTTGCCTGTGCCGATGTCGCCGGTCAGGACGATGAAGCCCTCCTTGCGCTGAAGGGCTTTCAGCAGCAGGGTGAGCGCCTCTTCATGGGCTCCACTGCGGTAGAGGAACCTTGGGTCCGGCGTCAGCGTGAAGGGCGGCTGGACAAAGCCGTAGAAACTTTCATACGGCGTGGACCAGGGGTCGACAGTCGTGCTACCCACGGTGCCCGAAGGATATCAGGAATACGAGGGGTTTCCTTATACTGTCGCCCAAGGAGTTGCCGTGTCCCTGCTGATTGCGCTGTTGCTGGTGTTGAATCCACAGACGGGTGCCAAACCCAGACCCCGCCCTCCGGCCGCGCCCGTCCGGCCGGCGGCGCCAGCGGCGCCGGTCTACTTCACCAGCCCACTGCCGGTCGAAGAGATGCGCGGCAAGCAGGCCGTACTCGAGACGTCGCTGGGTGCCATCGTCATCGACCTCCTGCCAGATGCCGCCCCGAACCATGTGGCGCATTTCATCGTGCGTGCGCGGGAGCATGCGTATGACGGCACGGTGTTTCATCGCGTGCAGGCCAACGCGCTCGTGCAGGCGGGCGATCCGCTGTCGAAGGATCCAGCGCAGAAGGCCAGATACGGCACCGGCGGGCTGAATGAACTGCGTTTCGAGCCGAACAGCGAGAAGCACACGCGCGGCACGGTGTCCGCCATCCTGGCACCGGGCAAGCCCGATAGCGGCGGGTCTCAGTTCTTCATCTGTGTGGGTGAACAGCCGGCGCTCAACGGGCAGTACACCGTCTTCGGCCGCGTGGCCGAAGGGTTGCCGCTGGTGCAGAAGATCTCGCAGGTGCCGGCTGACGCCACAGGCGTGCCGAACGACCGCGTCGAGATCCGCTCCGTGACCATCCGGGACACGCCGGCCCCGCAGCCCGAGCCGTTCACCACCGAGACGGTGGAGCAACTGTCGTCGTATCGCGCAGTCATCGAGACGCCGATGGGAAACATCGTGCTCGAGTTCTTCGCGGACCGGGCGCCGAACCATGTCCGCAACTTCCTCCGGCTGGCCGTATCCGGTGTCTACGACGGCACGGCCTTCCACAGGGTGGCAAAGGGGTTCGTGATACAGGGCGGACATCTGCCGACCCGCAAGGAGCTGCTGGACGAGCGCCAGCAGGGCTTCATCCGGAATCTGCAGCCCGAGTTCAATCCGACGCCGCACGACAAGGGCATCCTGTCGATGGCCCGCCTGTCAGACCCGGCCAGCGCCAGCAGTTCGTTCTTCATCGTGACGGCCCGGTCCGAGGGGCTGGATGGGCAGTACACGGTGTTCGGTCGCGTCGCCGAGGGACTGGACGTGGTCGAGAAGATCGAAGCCGTGCGGGTGAACGGGGAGACGCCGCTTGACCGCGTGGACGTGACGCGGGTGCGCGTGGTGAAGACGCCCTAGTTGGCGAGCGGGTGCACGGCCACGACGACGCCCACCAGAAAGTCGAGACGGACCAGCGCGCCCTCTTCGAGGCCCGCGTCAAGGGCCTCGGGACCCACACGCGCCACATGCACCTGGTCCGGATTGTCGTCGAACGCATAGAGCACGTCGTAGGACAACTGGCCATGGATGCTGATGGGCTGCAGGCGGCGGAGCCGCGCGTCACGGGATCCTTTGAGCATCGGTGTCAGTCGAACGGCAACGGCAGCGTGGTCGGGCGCAACGCCGCAGTGCGCGGCGCGACAGGGTCTCCCAGATTATGCACGCTCACGCCCAGCAACCGCACAGGCCGCGAGGCGGCCTCTGTCTTCTCCAGCAACGCCAGGGCTCGCGCCACGATGTCGGCCTCGTCACGCGTCGGGGCGGACGAGTGACTGCGGGTCACCGTTGAAAAGTCGCTGTAGCGCACCTTGAGGGTGACGGTACGCGCCAGCTGCGTCTTGCGCTCCAGCCACTGGACGGCCTCGAGGGCCATGGCTGCCACCTCATCCCGAATCTTCTGCTGATCCGTCAGATCGTCGGCGTACGTGCTCTCGTTGCCAGAGGACTTCGGTTCCCGGTGGGGCACGACCGGACGTGGGTCGATGCCGTGGGCGAGCTGGCGGAGCCAGTCCGCCAGTCGCCCGACGGCGGCCCGCAGGGCGTCGGCATCGACCGTCCTCACATCCACCAGCTTCTCGATGCCGGCTCCGCGGAGCTTCTTTGCCGTGGCAGGACCCACGCCCCAGAGGGCGTCCACCGGCAGGCCCTGCAGGAACGCCTCAACCCGTTCGGGTGGAATCACCGTCAGGCCATCGGGCTTCTTCCAGCCAGACGCAATCTTCGCGAGAAACTTGTTGGGCGCCACCCCGGCCGACGCGGTCAGGCCTGTGGTCTCCCGAATCTGCGCCTTGAGCCGTCTGGCGACGGTGGTGGCCAGGGGCTCCCCCCACGCGTTCTCGGTGACGTCCAGGTAGGCCTCGTCAAGGGACAGCGGTTCCACGAGCGGCGTGACGGCCCGGTAGAGCGCGAACACGGCGTCCGAGGCGGCCTTGTACCGGGCAAAGTCCGGTCGCACGATCACCAGCGACGGACACAGGCGGACAGCCTGCGACATGGGGATGGCCGACCGTACGCCGAACGCCCGGGCCTCGTAGCTGGCCGCCGCCACCACGCCCCTCCGGTTCGGATCACCGCCAACGGCGACCGGCCGTCCGCGCAGGGCCGGGTTGTCCCGCTGCTCGACGGAGGCGTAGAAGGCATCCATGTCGATGTGCAGGATGCGACGGGTGGGCTGAACCTCAGACATCAGGCGTACGGGAG
>JAKFYA010000324.1 GCA_021731095.1 Acidobacteriota bacterium
CTATGCGGTCACCGGGGCAGATCGCGACTGGGCTGCGCTCCGCTCGGATCTGCTGGCCGACGACAAGCAGGGCAAGGTCAATCCCTACAAGTACCTGTACAGCGCCTATGCGGCGCGGGTGATCACTGAACAGTTGGGCGGCGGCATGCCCATGTGGGTCTTCCGAGGGCTGCGCGAGCTGATGTCCAACACCCTCGTGCGTCAGTCCGACGTGGTGGTTGGCATGGTGGAGCGCTCCACGCTCGACATCGTCAGGGGCGGCGAGCGGCCGCGCCTGCGGGACATGGCCGTCGCCGATCGCACGTCGACGTGGATCGCACAGGAGGACCGTGAGCGCGTCTTCAATGCCGCCGCCGGTGTCTTCGTGCACTACCTGATGTTCGGTCAGGAGGGGGCCCTGCGACCGAAGTTCGCCCAGTTGCTGCAACGGCTGGTCGATGACGCGCCCCCGATGGAGGCCTTCCGTACGGTGCTCGGCGAGCCCGACGCCCTGGAAGATGCCTTCCGGCTCTACCTGAACGGGCGACTGTTCAGCTATGCCGGCTTTCCGTCGGACATCCGCATCCCGCGAGACACCATTCCCACGCGCGAACTGACGCCGGCACAGGCCGCAGCCGAGCGGGCACGCTGGCACATCGCACTGGGCCGGCCCAAGGAGGCCCGTGCGTTGCTGGCCGACGCCATGGCGCTGCAGGCGAATCTGCCCGCCATCGCCGAAGTGGAAGGGACGGTGTATGACACCGAGCGCAACCCCAGCGCGGCCCGGGCGGCCTATGCCAGAGCCATCGAACAGGGGTCGACGAATTTCTTTGTGCACTACCGGTGGGCTGGTCTGACCTGGGCCAGTCCGACGATGGACGCGGCGACGAGCGCGCAGATCATCAAGGCGCTCACGCAGGCCAATACCCTGGCGCCGCAGTACGCATCCGCCTTTGTCCTGCTGGCGGATGTGCACAGCCGGCTGGGCTCGAACGACGAGGCGATGGTGGCTGCGGTCACTGCCGTTCGGTTGCGGCCGTCCCGGTCGGAGCCCCGCCAGATCCTGGCGGCGACGTTGTGGAGAGCCGGGCAGAAAGATCGGGCCCGACAGGAGGCCCAGCGCGCGGTTCAGCTGGCGGCCGATGCCAGCGAGCGTCAGGAGGCGCAGGAACTCATCCCGGCTCTTGAACGGGAGTCGCCCGGCAAGTAAGGTCTGGGGATGGACTACGTTGCGCTGGGCCGCACAGGCCTGAAGGTGTCGAGGCTCTGTCTCGGGTGCATGAGCTACGGCTCCCCGACGGGGGGCACTCACCCCTGGGCCTTGTCAGAAGAAGAGGGACGTCCGTTCATCAAGCGGGCGCTGGAGCTGGGCATCACCTTCTTCGACACGTCGAACAACTACTCGCTGGGCGCCAGCGAGCTGGTGCTCGGCCGGGCCCTGTGCGACTTCGCCACCCGCGATGAGGTCGTGATCGCCACCAAGGTCTGCAGCCCGATGCGCGACGAACCCAACGGCAAAGGGTTGTCGCGCAAGGCCATCATGCAGGAGATCGACGCCAGCCTGCGCCGCCTTGGCACCGACTACGTGGACCTCTACCAGATTCACCGCTTCGACTACGACACGCCCCTTGAAGAGACGCTCGATGCGCTCAACGATGTGGTGCGGGCCGGGAAGGCTCGCTACCTGGGCGCATCGTCCATGCATGCGTGGCAGTTCATGAAGGCGCTTGGTCTGCAGCGTGCCAACGGCTGGGCGCCGTTCGTCTCGATGCAGGATTTCTACAACCTGCTCTATCGCGAAGAAGAGCGCGAGATGCTGCCGCTCTGTCAGTCGGAAGGCATTGGCGTCATCCCGTGGTCACCTCTCGGACGCGGCATGCTGGCGCGTCCCTGGGCCGATGTCCCCATGACCCATCGTGCGCAACTGGATGGCTATGCGCAGATGCTGTTCCCGGATGTCGCCGCCCTCGACAGGCCGGTGGTCGACGCGGTGCAGGCGGTGGCCGCAGGCCGCGGTGTCCCCATGGCTCAGGTGGCATTGGCCTGGGTGGCCCAGCAGGCCGTCGTGACGGCACCGATTGTTGGCGCGACCAGACCGCATCATCTCGACGATGCCGTCGCGGCCCTGGCCATCCGGTTGTCGCCTGATGAACTGGCCACGCTCGAGGCGCCGTATCAGCCACATCCCGTGAAGGGCTATCGGTAGCTGAACCACGCTCCGGTGCAGTACGATTCGCGGATGTTGCTACTGCTGATGCTCGTACTGGCAGCGCCTCCGGCCTCCGCGCAGGCGGCGCCCCCTGGACCCATCGGAGGCGGTGGCACAGCCAGCGCCGCCATGGCGCAGGACTCACCGCTGTCGCTGTTCGATGCCGTGCAGCGGGGCCTTGGTCACAATCTGAGCGTCCTGCTGGCCGAGCAGGATCGCGAGAAGGCCGACGGGACCCGGTGGGTGTCTCTGAGCGCCCTGCTGCCGCAGGTGCACGCCCGCCTCGGTGAGACCCGTCAGACCGTTAACTTGCAGAGCTTCGGCTTTTCGCTGCCGGGCACGCCTCCCATCATCGGGCCCTTCAACATCTTCGATGCCCGTGTCGCGGTCAGCCAGACCGTCTTCGACCTCGAGCGCCTGAACCGCGCGCGCGCAGACAGTGAGGCGCAACGCGCGTCCCGCTATGTCTACCGGAACGCGCGTGACCTGGTGGTCGCGGTGACGGCGCACCTGTATCTGCAGTCGCTCGCAGCCTCGGCGCGGGCCGATGCCGCGCGCGCGCAGCTGGACACCGCCGACGTGCTGCACCGGCAGGCCCAGAGCCTGAAGCAGGCCGGCCTGGTGGCTGGCGTGGAGGTGGTGCGCGCCGAGGTGCGCCTGAGCACCGAACGCCAGCGTGCGACGGCGGCAGAGTCCGCGTTCCAGAAGAGCAAACTTGAACTGGCCCGGGTGATCGGGTTGCCGATCGGGCAGCGGTTCGCCGTCTCGCCCGTGCCGTTCACGCCGGCGCCCGTGCTGACGCTGGAGGAGGCCGAGGCCCGGGCCCAGGCGGCCCGCCCGGATCTGAAGGCAGCGCAGGCGCGGGTGCAGGCGGCCGAGCTGTCGCGGCGTGCCGTCAGTGGCGAGCGGATGCCAACGGTACGCGTGGCCGGCGACTACGGTGCCATCGGCCAGACGATGGGCGGGGCGCTGGCCACCTTTCGGGTGGCGGGCGAAGTGGACCTGCCCCTGTTCCAGGGCGGCCGCGTGCACGGCAAGCTGCTCGAGGCGACGGCCGAGCTGAAGAAGCGACAGGCCGAAGCCGATGACCTCCGCGCGTCGATTCACTACGAGCTGGCCGAAACGTTCCTGGATCTGACGTCCACCGAAGAGCAGTTTCGCGTGGCCACCCGGGGGCGCGAACTGGCCGACCTGCAGTTGACGCAGGCGCGGGACCGGTTCGCGGCTGGACTGGTGAGCAACATCGAGGTGGTGCAGGCGCAGGAGGCCGTGGCGTTGGCGACCGAGCAGGTCATTGGCAGTCTGTATCAGTTCAATGCGTCAAAGGTGATGCTGGCTCGCGCCCTGGGCGAGAGCGAGTCGTCTCTGGCGGTCTATCTGGGAGGTCAGCGGTGAACCGGTCACGCATTGCGGTTCTGGTCGGTGTGGTGCTCGTGATTGGCGCCGTGGCTGTCGGGTGGAGTCTGTGGACGGCGGGGCAGGAAGCCACCGACGATGCGCAGGTGGATGCGCATGTCACGCCCATGGCCGCCCGCGTCGGAGGCACGATTCTGAAGGCCCACGTGTCAGATAACCAGGTTGTGGAGGCGGGAGCGCTGCTCGTGGAAATTGATCCGCGGGATCACGCCGTGGCGCTTGAGCGGTCCCGGGCC
>JAKFYA010000038.1 GCA_021731095.1 Acidobacteriota bacterium
CCGTGCCAGTGAGTGCCGCGCCACTCTGGGCCTGCAGGCCGAATGCGGCCGTTCCCAGCAGGGCAGCCACCGCTGCACATTGCACCAATGTTTTCCGAACCATCACACTCTCCTTGGGCGCCACATGGCGCCATCTGTCCCGCATCATACCGCCACGCTTTTCGGCGCGCATCAGGACTGGCTGGAGGGTAGCGGAACGGCGGCGACGCGCTAAGCTTGGCGCGTGTCGCCTTCCCGGGTCACGGGCGATCCACAATCTGACACCGGACTCGACGCGTAGCCTCTGTCATGTCATTTACCAAAGCCCCCCGCCGCTCCCGACTTCGCCGCTGGTGCTTTCTCACTCACCTCTGGCTGGGCCTGATCCTCGGGCCGGTGATCGGCGTGGTCGGCCTGACTGGCGCGATCGTGGTCTTCCGCTACGAGCTGAACCGCGCCACCACGCCAGGCACGGCCTACGTCACCCCCCGGGCGCACCGCCTCACCGTGGACGAGATCGTCAGTCAGGCCACCCGCGCCCGTCCGGCTGACCGGATGGCACAGGCCGCGTGGGAGGCCGGCCCCGACACCGCCTGGAACTTCCGGTCCACCTCGCCGGACGGACACCGGATCCACACGTTCGTGGACCAGTACACCGGCGCGGTCACCGGTCAGGACGACTACCACGCAAAGCTGCTGCAGTGGATCTTCGACCTGCATGCGTACCTGCTGGCCGGCGACACCGGCGAGTTCCTGAACGGCTTCATCGCCCTGGCGACCCTGGTGATGAGCCTGACCGGCCTCATCGTCTGGTGGCCCGGCATCGGTCACTGGCGATTCGGCTTCGCCTACCTGTGGGGTGCCCGCTGGCCCAGGCAGACCTACGACCTTCACAAGCTCACCGGGTTCTACGTCAGTCTCGCACTGGCCTTCGTGTCACTGACCGGCGCCTACTTCGCGTTTCCCGCGCTCTACCAGCGCGCGGCGGCATCCCTCACTGGCACGCCGGTCAGCACCCAGGGACCGCGGGCGACCACGCAGTGGGTCCACCGGCGCGTGCCCATGGAGCATTTCGTGACGGTCGCGGAGCGCCTGCAGCCGGGGGCGCACGCCATCGCGTTCAGCTTCCCGCAGAAGCCGGGCGACCCCGTGACGATTCGGCTCAAGCAGGAGCGGGACTGGCACCGGATTGGTCTGAGCTACGTCTACCTTGAACCGGCGGACGCGACCGTCCTTCGCAATGACCCCTTTGCCGCCGCCAGCCTCGGTACGCAGCTGATCCGCCTCATGTACCCGCTGCACTTCGGGCGGTTCGGGGGGCGGTGGGGTCGCGTGCCGTTCTACGGGGTCATGGCGCTCTACGTGGTCATTGGCGTCGCACCGGCCCTGCTCATGGTGACGGGCCTGCTGATGTACTGGAACCGGTCGCTTTCGAAGCGCTGGCGCAGGGTGCGCCAGGCCCAGACGCCCGGCTGAACCCGGGTCTCGCATACGATGCCACGCATGGTCACGCCCACGCTCACGCTCCTGCTCTCCCTGCTGCTCACAGGTCCGACCCTCCAGATGCAGGCACCAGACACGGCCTCCACGACCCGCGAACTGAGCGGCGTGGTGCAGGATACCGATGGAGCCGTCGTGCAGGACGCCCTCGTCGACGTCGTCGGGCCGACCCGTCGGGTGACGCACACGGATAGTCAGGGACGATTCCACCTGGCCGGACTCTCCCCGGGGGACTACCGCCTGACCGCGTCGCTGCCCGGGTTTGCTACCGCCGTGCAGCAGGTGGCCGCCGGAACCCCGGGCACCGGACTCACGCTGACGCTCGCCGTCGCAACCGTGGCCGAGCATGTCGTCACCGTGAGCAAGGTGCCAGAAGAGACGCTCCGCACGCCGTTCCTGGTCACCAGCGTGTCCGCGCGAGAGCTGCGCGAGACCGGCGCCACCACCTTCGATGAAGCGCTCCGCTCGGTGGCCGGCCTGCAGCATGGCACGCAGGGCAACGCCTTCACCCGTGTCGCCACGCGCGGTCTGCGGGACACCGCCGACGTGCTGGTGCTGCTGGACGGCGTGCCGTTCCGTCAGCTCAATGGCTCCGCCGACCTGACCATGATTCCGATCTCGATGCTGCAGGGCGTCGAGTTCGTGAAGGGAGGCGCGTCGTCGGTGTATGGCCGGAGCGCGGTGGGTGGGGTGATGCAGTTCTTTCTGGTCCCGGACACGCCTGGGGCCAGCGGCGATGCGGCGTTTGGTGTGGCCAGCTTCGGCACGTATGAGGGCCAGGCGCGCGGGGCGCGTCCCTTCCGCCGTGGTCGGGTAGCTGGCGCGGCCGCCGTCTCCACCTCAGACGGCTTTCAGGAACGCACCGGCCGCGACACCCGCTTTGCCACCGTCGCGGCCGACTACGCCGCCTCGCCACACGCGATGGCACGCCTGACGTACACGTTCAGCGACGTGGAGGCCGGCCGCGGCTCCATCGTGCCCCTCGCCAGCGGACAGCCGATGTTCGGCATCACGCGGGAACAGAATGTCGGCATTCCCGGCGCCACGTTCGACGGCCGCCTGCACTCGCTCAGCGCGAGGGTGAACAGCACCCTGCCCGGCGGCGCCGTGTTCACCAACCTGTTCAACGTGAACCGCTATACGCGGTTTTCGACCGGCGGCATCACCATCGTGCCGCCCCCGACGGCGGCCTCGAAGGGCTGGAACGAGAGCACCTCCACCCAGGACACCTGGATCAACGACGCCCTGGTGGAGTGGCAGGGCACGCGCGGCCGGCTCCGCCATGCACTGCTGGGCGGTGTAACCGTCGAGTGGGGGCAGCAGGAGCAGGACGCGCCGGCCTTTTCGGCGGCACCGACCTACCGAGGGCCGGACTACGTCACGCCGGTGAGCAATGGCGCGAACGACCCGCGCGGCATCCGTGGCGTCGTCACCACCTCCACCTTCGACCAGTTCGTCGCGAGTGGCTACGTCCAGGAGAAGGTCCAGGCCGGGCGCGCCAGCCTCACGGCAGGTCTCCGCTGGGACCGCTTTCACCAGACACTCGCGCGGAGTGATGTGGCGGTCGTGTCGGATGCCCGCGGCTCCAAGGTGACGCCCCGTGTGGCAGGTGAAGTGACGGTGGCAGAAGTGGGCCTGGTGCATCTGGTGACGTTCGCCAACTACACGCGTGGCTTCCGGCCGCAGTTTCCTGCGCTGAGTACGCAGAATGGCGTCACCATCCCCCAGCTGCTCCGGCCCGAAGTGACGCGGACCGCCGAGGCCGGGGCGCGCGCACAGTCGCCCCACCTGTCCATTCAGGCGGCCTTCTTCGACATGGAGAAGCTGGATGGACAGCGGTCGTTCCGGTCCGGTCCGGAGGACTTCACCTTCGTCAACGCGACCACGGCCGTGACAGGCGTCGAGACCGAACTTCGGGCGCGGCTCCCGCGCAGCGTGAGCGTCTTCGGCAACTACGCCTTCCAGCGGGCGCGCAACCTGGTTTTCCGGCCGACGCTGACCACGAACTTCGATGGGTCCCGGCTGCGCATGACGCCGCGCCACATTGCCGGCGCTGGCGCCACCCTCACACGGGGCCGGCTGACCTGGAGCGGGAGTGTCGCGTATGTCGGCTCACGGCCCCTGCGCGACAACATCATCGCTCCGCAGGTGCTGCCGTCCTACACGCTGCTCGCCTCGTCACTGAGCCTGGGCCTTGGCCGCGCACAGCTGGTGCTGTCGGGTACCAATCTCACGGATGCGTACTACATCGCCGACGACTTCTCATCGCAGGACGCCGGCAATGCCGGGATGCCCCGCCGGGTGCAGGCGCAGGTGCGCGTGCGCTTCTGAGGGGCCTCACCCCGGGGCGCGGCCG
>JAKFYA010000463.1 GCA_021731095.1 Acidobacteriota bacterium
CATACGAAGGGAGACCCCTGGCGGATAGGCGTCTCTCGAGCGGAGGCCGGCGGTGTGGGATACGGCATCTTCGACCACCCGCCGCGAGAACGCGTCGTCCTGCGCATGAAACTGCCACGCTGCGGACAAGCGACTTTGAAGGTGGAGACGGGCATCGACCGTCCTTGCCACCTCTGCCAACGAAGGACGGCGACGCCAGGCGAGGCCGTATGCGGCAACCAATGCGAGCAGCACGGAACCGGACGCACGACCGATGATGGTGGCGGGTGTTGCCACGCCTGTGTCCAGGAGCACAGAAGTAGACACGGAGCCGGCGGCAAGGCCGCACGTCAGGACGGCATACTCCAGTGCCGTGGTCAGCCATGCCCGTCGACGGAAGCGCTCCAGCGTTGTGCGCAATCGATCGTGCGTTGCGGCAGTCGTCAATGGACCTGTTCCTCGAGCAGAAACCGATGCGTCCGGTCGCTGCGGCGGGCATGGGCGAGTGTGACAGCCAGGCCAAAGAGTGCAAGGGCGACAGTCGCAACAGAGCCATGCTGCAGGATGGATGAGAAGGCCATCGCCAGCACAAGGCACGCTGTGGTCAGGCCCCAGGCCAGAACCGGAGTGCGAACGATGTGTCCGATCCAGACCGCAAGCCCGGCGGCCGCCGCCGCCAATGCGACGGGCAACGCAGCGCCCCGCGCCACGGCTCCAGGGCCGAGGGCATCCATGGCAGAGGCGAGGCGAATGGTTGGAAGGCCGCTCAGGACCAGCAGCAGCCCGGCGATAAACAGCGCCGCTGCCCGGAAAACCATCAGCCTTGACGGCGGTACGCCGGCAACGAGGGTCAGCAGGACAAGATCGTTTCCGCGCTCTGGCGGCAGACAGCGGATGGCCGTCCAAGGGAGCAGGGCCAGCAGGAGCACAGTGTCTACGCGCGCAAGTTGCCCCTGGAATGAGAGTGGCAGAAGGTTAGGGACACCGACCCCGTCTCCCCAGGTCAACACGAACCATGAGAGCACGGCGGCGTGGACGGCAGCGCTGGCAAGCAGCGCTGGCTGTCCCAGTGCGAAGCCGACCTCACGTTTGAGCAGTGTCAGCACTGCGGTCCCCACCCGAGGCGGCGGCCGGACCCACTGGACGTGACGCCAATACTCTCTCCAAGCGGAGACAGCCGCCCGCCCTCAATGGCGAACGCACGGTTCCAGCGGATGGGCAGGTCGGACGTGCGGTCCGCAGCGATGACCAGTGTTGCGCCCTGCGACTGAGCTGTTGCGAGGATGCGTGCCACCTGCGGACGCTCTGGTGGCGCGAGAGCACCGAATGGCCGGTCCAGCAGGATGGCCTCGGCGCCAGTCCGGGCGGCGACCAGGGCATCCATCAACCAGCGTTGAGACTGCGTGAGTGAATGCAGCGGCGCGTCGTTCTGCAGGCCCAACGCATCCAGGACAATTGCCCTGGAGACCCGCTCCCCCTGAACCCTGCGTCCCGCGCGCGCAAGCGTGAAGTACTCGTAGGTGGACAGCGTGGCATTCAGGATGGGCTCGCCACACCAGAGCAGCCTTCTTCGTGCCTCGAACGGCGAGACGCGTGCGTCAATGGATGCGATGCGCAGCGAACCGGAGCTTGGTGGGGTCAATGCTGCAAGTACCTTCAGCAGAAGGGCGCCACCGTGTCCTCGTCCGCCAATCACGGCCACGGTCTCCCCTTGCTCCACCTCGAGCGTGATGTGGTCAAGCCGCTCCCCGCCTCCTGTTGCGCAGAGCCCAGACACCTGAATCATCGCTGAACGCTCCCGGCCGCAAGGCGCAAGGCCACGATCGTGGATCCGATAACCGTCACGGGGCGCTCGCTGTCGAGGAAACGGGTGGGCGGCGCCGTCATCTGGCAGGTCACGCTGGTCGGCTCGTCAGCCCGATGGTCCGCGGTGACGGACATTCCGGGGGCGAGGCGAACAGGAGCAGCCGGGAAACCCGACGGCCATTCACAGGCGTCCAGTTCGAAAGGTGAGGCATTGAGCACCCGGACACCAGTGCCTGTTGACTCGGCCGTCAGCACTGCCCGGGCGGAGCCCGAAAGGCTGAAGGGCGCACGTTCTCCCAGACCGAACCGGCCCGCCAACAGTGGGCGCCCGCGTTCATCGAATTGCTCATCCAGAGGTGCCTGCCCGAAGCTCGTCCGGTCGAGCACCTGGGATGACGCCTCTCCTGTGAGAGCAAAGACGCCAGATGAAGGAAATGTGGCGACGGCTCGCATCAGCAGCAGTGCCACCTCGCTTCCCTCAAAGGCCTCGAGCGTTGACGCGTGGTGGACGGCAATTGTGGATGAGCGGTCGATGAGAAGTGTGGCGACAGTGGCCCCGACGCTTGCACCGAGCAGGGCGATACCGGCCGCGAACGCGCGTCTGGGCACGAAACGGCTGCCAAGCGCAGCCAGTGCCAGCGCGCCGGGAAAGGCCAGCAGGATCCCGGCATGCCGAAGCCCTGGTGGGACGGTATCCGGAACATTTCCCGCGATGGTGGCCGTGCCCGACTCCTCGAGCTCACGGGCACGTTTCCAGAGTGATAGCGCAGTCCGTTGGTTGGCGTTGAACGACGCAGGCACACCATCAGGCTCCACTCGATCTGCGGCGTCATATCCGCGCCAGTCAACTGGGGCCGACATCTCAGTGACCGAGACGGTGCAGGACACGGCGGAATCCGGCAGGGCGGTAGTGCAGACGGTGACTGGCGCGTCAGTGGCAGAAAGGTGAATCGGCACTGTGGCTGACGCGACCGCGCGCCTGTCGGAGGTGAAACGCGTGGAGATCGCGCCACGGACATCCGTTGCCCTGATGAAGAGGTTCAGGTGGCGGGGCATGCCCGGCGAGAGCCTCAGGGCGTGCACGATACGCGAGCTCCCCCATTCGACCAGCACGTCTCCCTCGATGGCCGACTGGCTCTCCAGGGTGACCAGGAGCGGCATCCATCGGCCAGGCCGCGCAACGCCACCCAGTCCGGCCCGAATCGAGAGGGCTACCTCCTGGCCGAATGCGGGTGATGCCGTCGAAACGAGCGCCAGAATCGCCGCGCCAAGCCACTGCTTGCTCACTGGCTGAGAGAACCTCATGCGCAGACCTGACAACTGGGACTTTGCATCAGACGTGTCGCCTGACTACGGCAGCGCACCAGAGGGCGAGAGCTGTGACGGCATAGGTCGCCGAGGACTCCCACCATGGTTGGTAGGCGTACTGCTGGTGGGCGAGTGGTGACAACTGGTACAGGGCCGCTGTGTGAAGCACGTCGAAATTGATGGCTGCTGCCACCGATACCGCAGGACTGAGGGCCAGCAAACCATTTGAGACGGTGGTGCTGACTGTGGATGTATTGGCGCCAATCCAGAGCGCGCCCCCACTCGCGGAAAGGGTGGCGATCATTGCGGCACCAGCCGCATCCAGCGAGTTCGACCAGAAGGCCGACGCCAGAAGTCCGCACGCGAAAGCCGCCGCGGACGCTGAAAGCATGACCATGTGGCTGGCCAGAATGCGCTCAGGAAGACCAGGGCCTCCGAGGACGGAGCCGAAGATGGCGGAGGACGCCAGCAAGAGCACCACGAAATTGCCAATGTGGCGAGCAGTGCGGGTGTCGGTGTGCGTGGCACCGACAACGGCAGCCAGCATCACTAAGAGGCTGGCCTCAACGGTCAGTCCGGCGGCCGCGGATGTCTCGAGGTCGGGGCCGTGAGCAGGCCACCCAGGATAGCCACCGTTGATAAGGCAGAATCCAATCAGCAGGGCAAGTCCGGGAACTGCACATGCGGGAAGCAGGCGAATTCCAAGGCGTATGGTCTGGTCGG
>JAKFYA010000469.1 GCA_021731095.1 Acidobacteriota bacterium
GATGCCGGCTGCGGTGGCGGTGCCATCCACGGCCAGCACCATCAGGTCGAGGGCCGACGCCTTGATGCCGCAGTGCAACGCGGACGTGGTGAAACCGAGGGGCGCTGACACGCCGCCGTCGGCCACGGCCACGGCTCCAACTGCCGGGGTGGTGCTGACGCTCATGCCTGGGCTCCCTGATCGACGGCGCCAAGGGCGGCATCGAGAATGTCCATCGCCGCGTCCAGATCCGCGATGGAAATCGTGAGAGGGGGCAGCATGCGCACCACCTTCTCGTTCGTGCGGTTCACCAGCAGACCGCGATTGCGTGCCTCGTCGACGACCAGCGCGGCGTCCACCTTCACTTCCAGGCCGCGCATCAGTCCGACCCCCCGCAGCTCCGTGACGACCGGGTGCTTTGCCGCCAGCGCCTGAAGACGCTGCTCGAAGTGTTCGCCCGTCGTGCGCACCTGATCCAGCAGGTTGCCGCTGGTCAGCTGATCCAGCACCACGATGGCGGCCCGGCACGCCAGCAGGTTGCCGCCATAGGTCGTACCGTGGTCGCCCGGGAAGATTGTCTCGGCCACGCGTTCCGAGACCAGCGCGGCGCCAATCGGCACACCGCCGCCCAGCGCCTTGCCGACTGAAATCAGGTCGGGCTGCAGGCCCAGCGCCTGGAAGTAGAACGGAAAGCCTGTGCGACCCAGGCCGGTCTGCACTTCATCGGCGATGTAGAGGGTGCCCGTCCGGCGGCAGGCCTCGTTGATGGCATCGGCAAAGGCCTGCGACATCGGACGAATGCCGCCCTCGCCCTGAATCGGCTCGGCAATGATGGCCGCCGTCTTGTCGGTCACGGCCGCCAGCAGTTCCGCCGGATCCGACGCGCTCACGAAGGTGACGCCGGGAATCAGCGGCTCGAACGGCTCGCGGTAGTGCGGGTCCGAGGTGACCGACAGCGCGCCCATGGTCCGTCCCGAGAAGCCGCCCTTCACGGACACGTAGCGGGTCCGGCCGGTGTCCTGCTTCGTGAACCAGTACCGCCGCGCGAACTTCAGGCACGCTTCCACGGCCTCGGTGCCGCTGTTGCAGAAGAACGTGCGCGACAGCCCGGAGAGCGCCGACAGCCGCTGGGCCGCTTCGCCCTGCAGCGGGTGGTAGTAGAGGTTCGACACGTGCATCAGCGTCGACGCCTGGTCGATGATGGCGCGCGTGAGTTCCGGGTCATTGTGGCCGCGCGAGGCCACGCCGATGCCCGAGAGCAGATCCAGATAGGCTTTGCCGTCGGCATCGAACAGGCGCACGCCGTCGCCCCGGACAAACAGGACGGGCTGCCGCTTGTAGGTGCCGAGGACGTGCTGCGATTCCAGTGCGCGAACTTCGTCGAGTGTCGGGCTCATGCCACCACCTGCGTGCCGGCCAACTCGCCGGCGGGAGTGCGGGCGGCCAGGGTGCCGAAGGGCACCAGCCGTCCATTGACGATGAGAACATCGGCCACGCCGCCCTTGAGCGCCGCGCGGCAGGCCTGCAGCTTGGCTACCATGCCGGCGTTCGCGGTGCCCTGACGAATCAGCCGGGAGGCCGCGGCAGCGGTGAGCACCGGGATGGTGGCGCCCGCGCCGTCGAACACGCCAGAGGTGCCGCCGGCAATGACCAGGCGTCGCGCGCGCAGCGACACGGCCAGATGCTGCGCCAGCGTGTCGGCGTTCACATTCAGCAGGTCGCCCTTTTTCGTGGCGCCCACGCAGGCGACCACCGGGACATAGCCCTGCTTGAGCAGCGTCGTCAGCAGGCGCGGCTCCGTGGCGCCAGTCGGCGTGCCGACGAACCCGAGGCTGATGGTGGCGCCGGACGACGCCTTGAACGGCGCAGCCGGCTTGACCACGACGACGTCCGCGTCCGCACCCGTCAGCCCCACCGGACGGCCACCCGCGCGACGGACGGCTGACACGAGGCGGGTGTTCAGCGTGCCGGACAGCACGGTGACCACGATGTCGAGCGTGGGCAGGTCGGTCACGCGCAGACCGTCCACCTGTACCTTGCTGATGCCGGCCGCCGCCAGGGCGGCGTCGATCTCGCGCCCGCCGCCGTGCACCACCACCACCGGCGCCTGCTGGGCCAGGACGGTGATGCCCGATGCCACGCGGGCGAGATCCTCAGGCTTCTCCAGCAGTTCGCCACCCAGCTTCAGGACAATTGGTGCGTTCTTCCGCGCGCTCACAGCAGCCCCGTCTTCTCGTCGATGCCGACGGCCAGGTTGAAGTTCTGGATGGCCTGACCGGCCGCGCCCTTCACGAGGTTGTCGAGGCACGACACCAGGATGATGCGCCCGGTATGTTCGTCGACCTTCCAGCCGACATCGCAGAAGTTCGTGTGTGCCACGTGCTTGATTTCCGGCAGGTGACTGCCCACCAGACGGACGAACGGCGCGTCGGCATAGGCCGCGTGCATCACCGCCGAGACCTCGGCGTCCTTCGTGCCAGGCTTCAGCGTGGCGTAGATCGTCTCAAGGATGCCCCGGTCGAGCGGCACCAGATGCGGTACGAAGGTGACGGCGTGGCCGAGTTCCTGCTCGATTTCCGGTGTGTGCCGGTGCGAGAACAGGCCGTAGGCCGACACGCTGCCGTGGTTCTCGGAAAAGTGCGTCCGGTCGCTCGGCGTCTTGCCTGCACCAGAAATGCCCGACTTGGCGTCCACGATGACCGGTCCAACCAGCAGGCCGGCATCTGCGAGCGGCTGGGTGGCAATCAGGGCCGCGGTCGGGTAGCACCCGGGGCACGACACCAGTCGCGCCGCGCGGAACCCGCTCCGGTCGTGTTCGGCCAGACCGTACATGGTGCCCTCGGGCAATACGGGCGTGGCCGGATAGAACTTGTGGCGGGCGTGGTCGTCCCGCAGGCGGAACGCGCCCGACAGGTCCACGACGCGCACGCCGCGCGCCACCAGGGCCGCGCCGACCTCGGCCGACGCCGCTTCCGGCAGGGCGAGAAAGACCACCTCGGCCTCGGCGCACAGCCGGTCGATGTCCAGCGGCACGATCGGGTCGTCCCAGATGCGCGTCAACGCGGGGATGTGGCGGGTCGGGCTGCCAGCCGCGGAGGACATGGCCACGGTGAGTTGCGCCACCGGATGGCGGGAGAGCAGCTTCACCAGTTCCTGACCAGCAAAGCCGGTCGCGCCGGCAATGGCGACGCGGATACGCGTGCCCGCGGCGGGCGCAGATGTCGAGGGGTGTGTCACGGTCATCGATTCTCTATTCAGGCCAAAGTATGTTTATACAGCAGCCCAGAGGTGTCGTCAAAGCGGTTTTTCATAGGAGGAATACCCATTCATCGCGTGCGTGAGTGGTGTATGCTGTCCACGCTCACTGCATAGTTATGAAGGCCCGGCGCCAGGCGCTCATTCTCGACATCGTCAGACGCGACGCGGTTCGCAGCCAGGAACAATTGCGCCGACGCATGAAGGCGCAGGGCTTTGACGTCACGCAGGCCACCATCTCCCGCGACATCCGTGACCTGGGCCTGATGAAGGGCGGCGCCGGAGGCGCGTACCAGACGCCTGCGCAGGCCGGGGCCGGCACCGCGCCGCCCCCGTCGGCAGCAGTGGCACTTGAGCGCGCGCTGTCGCAGCACCTCTCCCGCGTGGATCAGGTGCAACAGATGCTGGTGCTGCGTACCGGGCCCGGACAGGCCCAGATGCTGTGCGTGGCCATTGACCGGGCGATGCTCCCCGACGTGGTGGGCACCATCGCTGGCGACGACACCATTCTGGTGATTGCGCCCGATGCCCGCCGGGCGCGC
>JAKFYA010000373.1 GCA_021731095.1 Acidobacteriota bacterium
TCTCCGCCCCTGACGATGTCGAGCGTGGAGCGCTCCACCATGCCGACAACCACGTCGGACTGACGCACGAGGGTGTTGGACATCAGCTCGCGCAGCCCTCGGAAGACCCACATGGGCATGCCGCCGCCCAACTGTTCGGTGATCACCCGCGCCGCATAGGCGCTGTACAGGTACTTGTAGGGATTGACCTTGCCCTGCTTGTCGTCGGCCAGCAGATCCGAGCGGAGCGCAGCCCAGTCGCGATCTGCCCCGGTGACCGCATAGCTCGCGAGGGTGAAGTTCGAGCCACTCTCCCAGAACGCCGGCACCAGCGCCTTCATGCCGGGCTCGTCCTGAGTGGTCAGGACCACATACGGCCGATCGAACGTGATGGCCGACCACGGCAGCGTCTTCTGCAGACCGGAGCGCATCTGCTCCAGTTCCCACGCCACGCGTTGCGCCGTCTTCGGACCGTTGTCGCTGATGACCGTGAAGTTCGGCCCCTTCGCCTCGGTCCACGTGCGCTCGGCCGCCTCAGCGTGCCCCACGCAGAACCACGCCACCACCGCCACGACCGCCACGACCGCCAAGACCTGTTCGAGAACCCGCCGCCGTGTCGACATGGCCTGCGCCTCCATTGAAAGCCCGGGGCATCCTACATGGAACCCGGGCATCCTGGGAGCACCAACCGTCGGTCAGAACCGAAGATTCAGTCCAATCCACGCCCGTCTCGGCGCCCCAGGCGCCACGAACGTCGTTTGACGAACAGGAAAGTCGCCACCAATGGAGGGCAGGGGTCTGGCGACAAAGAGACCGGTGGCCGTGAAGCCGGTAGCGCCCAGCTGGGCGGCCGTCACGTAGTCGCGGTCAAGCAGGTTGTCCACCTGTGCCACAACCTGCATGCCGCCTGGCAGCCGATAGCGCATGCCGAGGTTCAGCACGGCGTACCCCGGGGCCGTACCCTCACCCAGATAGACCGTGCCGTCCGGCTGGTGCGCATTGTTCTCGTTGCCGCGCGCGAAGGATGCACTGGCCGCCACCAGACCGAGCGTCACACTCGCGCGGGCGGTGAGGTCCACGCCGACGGACGCCTTGGCCAGATGACGCGGCACCAGCGGGATGTGGTCGCCAGGCTTGATGACAATGGCGCCTTCGACGCCGCGCACACCAGCCAGGGCTTCTTCGTTGGTGCTGTTGCCGCTGCCGTTCACCTCCTCCTCGCTTTCGAACGTCGCAGAGAGGAAGGTGTAGCCGACATTGACCGCCACCCTGGCCCGGCGCCAGTCGAGTGATGTTTCGAGCCCCTGCCGCCGGGTGCGGTCGATGTTGGTGAAGTAGCCGAAGCCCGACTGCTCGGACACCACAAACTGGATGTCGTTCCGGTTGTCGGTCCGGAACACGCCGGCACGCCAGGCGGTGTTGCCGACGTGCCCGCGCAGACCCGACTCCCAGTTCCGCGTAACCACCTGTTCCAGTGGCGGGTCACCGGCCATCGCGTTGGGCAGTTTGCACGGCTGCTCGGGATCAGCGCAGCCCAGTTCGATTGACGTCGCCGTCCGGGCTCCCTCGCTGTAGGCACCGTAGGCAGACCACGCCTCCTGCGGCACAAAGGTCACACCAATGGCCGGGTTCACGCGCGTGTATGTGTGCCGCCCGTCCAGCGACCCGGGTCCACCACCGGGCGTGATCTGGTCGACATTGTCGATGACCGTCCGGTTGAGGCGGGCGGAGGCCGAGAGATGCCAGGCCCGCCCAAACGCGACCTGCTCCGCGGCATAGACGCTCGCGGTCGAGACGACGCCGGTCAGGCTGACGCGGGTATCAAAGGGCGCGCCATCGACATCGCCGCCGGTCTCGCCATCGCCAAAGGCGCCGGTACCGGTGACGCTCCGGTCCGGATTCAGGTAACCCAGTTCGGTGCTCTGGGCGAACCGCACACGGCTGCGGTCGAACGCGCCGCCGACGGTCAGGTGATGCACGCGGCCACCGGCCTCGCCCGTCCACGTCGCCTGTGCGCTGCCGCCGCCGCTCCCCTGCACGGCCTCACTGCGGTTGATGAGGCCGTTGCACTTCTCGGCTGGTTCATCCTCCAGCAACACGTTGCCGACACACCGCAGAAACGGAAACGGCATGGTCTCGGCACTGGCCCCTGCGGCCGGCACGTTCGTGTAGCCCGCGGCGGCCAGGGCTGCCCGCTCGGCGGCGCCCGGCTGATACAGCGCCTGGTCCAGCGACTCCTCGTTGATGTCGCCGTTGTACGTGCGGGTGCGGATGCGACGGTAGTAGAGATTCCCGGACACCAGCGTGCTGGCGCCAGCCTGACGTCTGCCAACCAGCGTCGCCAGTGTCGCGCGATTGTGGGTTTCATCCGGCTTGGTGTAGACGCTCTGCCGATCGCGGGCCAGCAGCTCCACGGCCTGCAGGCCGTTGCCGTTGAGGGCGGTCTCGGCCTGCGACGCACTGAGCGTCAGCGAATGGCGGGGCCGCTGCCACCCGACCTTACCGAAGCCCTGTCGGACATCGGAGGGCGAATCCTGCCGCCATCCATCCTCGAGAAACAGGTCGCCAGTGCCATACCAGTGGAAACCCGAGGCCCGACGGCCGCCATGCTCCACTTCGATGGTCCGTCGCTGGTTGCTGCCGTAGGTGATCTGGATGCCGGTGCCAGGATGGGTGAGGCCGCTCTTGGTCCCGATGGCGATGGCGCCACCCAGGGCGTTGAGGCCAAAGAGCGGATTGGAACCTGGCACGACCGAGACAGTGTCGATGGCGGCACGGGGAATCAGGTCCCAGCTGACCACCTCGCCGAACGGCTGATTGAGACGCACACCATCCATGAACACCGACAGCCCCTGGGGCGTGCCGAGCAGCGGCGACGCGGTGTACCCGCGGTAGTTCAGGTCGGGCTGAAAGGGGTTGCCCTGCGTTTCCGTGATGAACACCCCGGTCAGCCGGCGGTTGAGGGCATCGGCCAGCGTGACCGCCCCGCCCTGCTCAAGGTCCTGCGCGGTGAGCGTCTGCACAGGAGCCGGGAGCTGGTCGGCCGGCTGCGTATCGCCCGGCAACGGCGTCGTGCCCACCACTTCAACCGTGACCGCCAGGGGTGGCACGCTACCAGGAGACGCCTGCCCTCCTGGCCCCGGGGTCTGCCCCGACACAAGCACACGACTCACCAGTGTCACCGTCACCACACCGACTGCGAGGCCAAACCGTCCTGTACTCCGCCGCACGCACGACTCCCTTGCACCTCCACCACGCAGAAAGACAGGTTCAGCGTCGGGCGAGAAGGATGCACCAACGATATTCCGTCAGAGCCCTTGGCGTTCACGGGCGCCTGCATTCTCCGGGCCTGCGCGATACAATCACGCCATCGGGATGTCCAAGACCGAATCACCTGCCACCCTCCTGTTCCTGCCGGTCGTGACCGACCAGGCCGGTCACGACACGAGCGAGGCCAGAACCCTCGTGCTGCAGCTGTTCGATGACACGGCACCAGGGTTGCGCCGCTACATCAGGTCCTTTGGCCTCGATGCTGCGGCTGCCGACGACCTCATTCAGGACACGTTCATCTCGCTCTACCGGCATCTGTGCCTCGGCCGCCCCCGTGCCAACCTCACCGGCTGGCTGTTCACCGTGGCCCACAATCTGGCGCTGAAACAGCGGGCCAGGCTGGCCCGGCGGGCCAGAACCGAAGTGGCCCTGGCACCCGAAACGGCTGCCGTGCCAGACCGGGCGGCCAGCCCCGAGTCCGAGCTGGCCTCCGCCCGCGACACCGCTCGACTCCGGGCCGCATTC
>JAKFYA010000045.1 GCA_021731095.1 Acidobacteriota bacterium
GAGGAACCTGACGTGTGGCCCGTCGCGCGGCAGGAGCCTCCTGATCGCGGGGTTTCTGCTGGCCATCTGGGGACTGAACGGCGAGGTCACCGCGGCGACTCTCGCGACCAAACGCGTGCTGCTCCTGACGCACAACACGTTCTACAACCACAGCAATCTTGAAGCGATTGAGGCGGTGCTGCCGGAATTGGGCATGCGCGCAGGCTTCACGGTCACGTCACTCGAGGGCTACAAGCAGACCCGGTCGTGCACGACCCAGAAACCCTGTGCCCCGGACGTGGCCGACCTGTCGATGATCACCCGCCAGTACCTGAAGCAGTTCGATGCCATTGTCGCGAGCACCAATGGCGAACTGCCTTTCACGACCGAGGGCAAGCAGGCGCTGATCGACTTCGTGCGGAAGGACGGGAAGGGCATCGTCTTCATCCACCAGTCGATGGTCACCCTGTATGGTTTCAGGCCCTGGGGCGAGTTGCTGGGAGCCTACATGGGGGCCGGTACGCTGTTCGACGGCACGAACACGTCGAAGCGTCCAGCCGTGATGAAGGTTGAAGATCGGAAGCACCCCGCCAGCCGGAATCTGCCGGAGCACTGGACGCTGGATGACGAGTTCTACCAGTTCGCCAAGGCTGTTGGTGTGCCTGGTCCCACGAAGGTGCCCGTGCCAATGGCCTTTGACCGGAAGCATGTGCACGTCCTGGTCAGCTTCGATTCGGAACGGACGAACTTCGAAGGGGCGCCGAAAGAGTGGGCCAGAGGCGGAGACTACCCCCAGGTCTGGTACCAGACGTTCGGCAAGGGGCGAACCTTCTACACCGCCATCGGGCATCGCGAGGACCTGTGGCGTGGCGATGCGACCTACCGGGCGTTCATCACCGGCGCAGTCCGGTGGGCCCTGCACCTCGAAAACTAGCCAGCGCCAGCCGAACCCGCGTTTACCGCCTGAGCGCCTCGGTGGCGGCCAGCTCGGTGCGGGCCCGCGCGGTCAGGCTCTCGTCCCGGGCTGCGCGGTCGAACGCCGCCACAGCCTTGTCCAGCAGGCTCGTCCGAGCGGCCACGCCTGTGGCCTGCGCGGCCTGCCGGCGATAGGTGTCGCCAATCACCAGATACAGCGAGGTGAGGGCCGGGTTCTTGTCGGCCAGAGCCAGGTAGGCCGCGAGCGCCGGCTCAAGCTGGCCTGCGGTCCGCAGGGCATCCGCGTCGGCCACGTCGGCCTGAATGCTCTTGCCCAGAAGACTGACTGGCACGGTGACCTGCCGCGGCAGCACGAAGCCCACGTCTGGATTGCCCGAGAGCACCTGACGCACGCGCGTGCCGTTCTGTTGGGTGACATAGCCGGGCGCTTCGGCCTCGAACGACCAGACCCCACTCGACAGGCCGATCAGGGCGAAGTGCCCTTTCGCATTGCTGGTGGTGGTGAGTACGCCGGACCCTGCGCCTGGACTGGAGGCCCGGATCACCGCCCCCTTGATGGCGCGCCCTTCCTGATCTTCCACTGTCCCCCGGACGGCGCCACCCTGGGCCAGTGCTGGCGTTGGCACGGCAAGCACACCGACGACGAGCATGACGAGGAACGCGGCCAGCCTGATGGTGCTGGCAACGGCACCGGAACGCGAGTACGACCTCAGCATCGGCTACTCCCTGCGGTAGCGGACCGGGCCTGCGGCCCCGGATCCGGATTCCGGCCCGGATCATACCGGACCCGGCCGCCGCGCGAAACCGCTCAATACATTTTGTAGAGCATCAGGTAGATCACGACCCCGGTGACCGAGACATAGAGCCACAACGGGAAGGTCCACCTCACGATGGCCCGGTGCCGGGCGAACTGTCCGGAGAGGCCCCGGGCGGTCGACACGATGGCCAGTGGCACGACGCCGATGGCGAGCACCACGTGGGTGAGGAGAATCGCGTAGTACAGCGGGCGCACCGGGCCGATGCCTGGGAACGGCCTGGACCCGACGTGATAGTGGTAGACCAGGTACGACACCAGAAAGAGGGTGGACGACACCATGGCGCCGAGCATGAAGCGCTTGTGCGCGTCGCGTGCCCCCTGCCTGATGCACAGGAATCCGGCCAGCAGCAACACGCCGGAGAGTCCGTTCAACGAGGCGTTCAGGGCGGGGAGATCAGTGACTTCAAGCATGGAGGCTCACTTCGTGCGGAGGGGGCGGCGCACCGCGAACGCGCCGGCCGTCACCATGACGGCGGCAAAGGCCAGCGTGACGGCGGCGGGCACTGCCACACCGGGTTGGCCATAGAGAGACAGGCGGATGGCGGTCACGCCATAGCCGAGCGGGTTGATGGCCATCAGCCACTGCACCCAGCCCGACGCCCCAGAGGCGGGAAACAGCGCGCCGGAGAGCAGCCACATCGGCACCAGAAACAGGTTCATGATCGCGTGGAAGCCTTGGGTGGAATCGAGGCTCCACGCGATCAGGAAGCCCAGGCCCGTCAGCGCCACCGAGAGCGCCACGATGACACCGAGGAGCAGCGGCAGCGACGCGCCCTGCAGGGCGACGCCCGCCACCGGCGCGAGCAGCAGGAACAGGCAGGCCTGCGCCATGGCGACCACGGCACCGCCCAGCACCTTGCCCAGCACGATGGCGCTGCGCGGCACCGGCGCGACGAGCGCACCCTGGAGGAAGCCCTCCTGCCGATCTTCAATGACGGAGATCTGCGAGAAGATCGCCGTGAACAGGATGATGAGCGCGAGCGTGCCCGGGAAGAAGTACTCCAGGTAACCGCGTCCGGCTTCGCCCGGTGCTGCCTGGAACGAACGGCCCAGTCCCGAGCCAATCAGGAACCAGAACAGGATGGGCGAGCCCAGCGCGCCGACAATACGGCTGCGCTGGCGCACGAAACGCACGATGTCTCGTGACGTAAGCGCCCAGACAGCCAGCAGATAGCGGGAGGCGCGTCCGTTCATCCCAGCCGCTCCCCGGTGTGGTGCACGAACGCATCCTCAAGGGTGGGACGGCCCACGGTGACCGCGTCAATCTCGCCCGGGAACGCCTCCACCAGCACCGGCACGAACTCATGACCGCGCGACAGGGCAATCCGCACGAGGTCTCCCACCACGTCGGCCTGCACGCCGAACCGACTGGCGATGGCTGGGGCCAGCCTGGCCGGTGTCCGGGTGCGGATGGTGACGACATCGCCACCCACCGCGTCCACCAGCTGCGCCGGCGTGCCCAGGGCCACCACGCGTCCCCGGTTCACGATGGCGACGCGGTCGCAGACCGCCGCTTCGTCCATCAGGTGCGTCGTCATCACAATCGTCATGCCGCGCGCGCGCAATGTGCCCAGTTCCTCGCGCACGTCGCGCCGGGCCACTGGGTCGAGACCGGCGGTGGGTTCATCGAGGAGCAGGAGGTCCGGCTGCGTCAGCAGGGCCTTGGCCAGTTCCGTCCGGCGCTGCAGGCCGCCGGAGAGGGTGCCAGCCAGGTCCTGCGCGCGGTCGGCCATCCGCATCGCGGTCAGGGCCTCCTGCGTGCGCGTGGTCAGCGTCTGACCGGAGAGACCATACAGGTTGCCGTGGTAGCGGAGGTTCTCGGCCACGGTCAGCCGCTGGTCGATGGCGGCAGACTGGAAGACCACGCCGATCCGTTGTCGCACGGCGGCAGCCTGTGTCACCACATCACCACCGAAGATGGCGACGGTGCCTTCGTCCGGGCGGAGCAGGGTGGAACAGATGCGGAACAGGGTGGTCTTGCCGCCCCCGTTCGGTCCCAGCAGCGCGAACCACTCGCCTGGCGCCACATCGAACGACACCC
>JAKFYA010000365.1 GCA_021731095.1 Acidobacteriota bacterium
GCCTGACCCGGCGCCGCCGGCTCCAGTCGCTGGTGCTGGTGACAGTGATCGGGCTGTACGGGGCGGTGGGGACCGCATCGGCGGACTGGCTGATTGTCCCGTTCCTCGGGGTCAAGCTTGACGGCCAGACCAACCTGATTGATATCGACCAGGCCGCGGGGGCTGTGAAGATGGCCACCGGCGCGTCAGTCGTGCTGATGGGCGATGGTCTCGTGGGGGTGGAGGCCGACCTCGGCTATCTCCCGGGATTCTTCGACTCGAAGGACCGCGGTGGGCTGGTGGCGCACAGCAATGTGACCACGGCAACGGGAAGTGTCCTGGTCACGGTGCCGGCGTCGTTCTCCCGTGACTCCCTGCGCCCATATCTGGTCGGTGGCGTGGGCCTGATGCACACCGGCATCGGCGACCGGTTGGACATCTTTCGCGTCAGCAGCAACTTCCTGGCGATGGGCGTAGGCGGTGGAGCCATTGGCCGACTGACCCCACGTACAAGCCTCCGCTTCGACCTTCGCCGGTTTCAGAACCTCACGGAAGCCAGCGGGCGAGTGGTCGGGTTCGGTCCGAGCCGCCTGACCGTCTGGCGCGCGACCATCGGTCTGGCGATCCGCTACTAGTCCGTCTTCAGACCTCGACGAGCGGGAGCCCGGCGTCGGCGACGACCTGAAAGATGTCGATGTCCTTCTGCAGTCGGTCGTCGAGGTCTCGCCGCTCCAGCCATGGCCGATAGGCCTCCGCCACCGACAGGCCCGGCACGGATGGGGCGACGTCATGGCGCAGGAAGAAGGCGTTGATGCCGGCCTCCTCACACAGTACCAAGCGATAGCCTTTCCTGGCGGCCAGGGACACCAGCGCCGGCAGCGAAGCGCCCGTGTAGCCCTTGGGTGCGCCCTTGGGCACCGGGGTATTCGGGAGCGTGACGGCGCGCTCGGTCCCGAACAGGGCGTTGTATTCCATGACCAGCACGCGGGGTGAGCAGGCCGTGAGCGCCTCCAGCAGCCAGTAGTCGATGCTGTCCACGTCGATGCTCAGGAAGTCGATGTCACCTGTCATCCCGTGCTTCTCGAGCATGTGATTGAAAGTGTCCGAGGTGACGAACCGGTGGATGACGGTGACGCCGGGAAAGCCGGTGGCACGATAGCGGAGCGCCGCAATGGACTCCTTGCTCGCGTCGACCATCAGACCGGTCCAGCCGAACTCGAAGGCGAGGACGGCCGAGTTGCCGCCGCTGCCCCCGGAACCGATCTCGACAAAGCGGCGCGTGGTGACACCCGCCGCCTCGAGTAATGCCAGGGTGACGCCGTCTTCCTCATTCTGCGAGTGGAGGCGAAAGCGGCGAGCCGACAGCGCGAGCGGTGCCGGAATCGGGCTGTCGAGCACGTAGTGGCTACGCACAATGGCATTGAGCTGCCGGCGGAAGATCATCCGCCACTTCTGATCCTGCTTCTGCTGGGCGGCGATGCCGTCCACCACCCGGACCAGATGATCAAGCTGCCGCTGCTGCTCTGAGCGACTGAGGCGCTCGGCGAGGCGGCGGAAGAACAGGCCGACGGACTGCGTGAAGGGGCGAGGCATCGGGGGCGGTGTCGTGGGCGGCATGGCGACGGGCTCTGGTCAGGCGTGAGATGGGGGAACGGATTCAGCAAGGAGTGCACGGAGTTCGGCACCCTCCATGACTTCTATCACGAGCAGCCGGCGAGTGACCCGCTCCAATGCGTCGCGGTGGGTCATCAGCAGTACGCGCGCCTGCTCGTGGGCCTGGGTCATCAGGCGCTTGACCTCGCCATCAATCAGGCGGGCGGTCTCTTCGGCATAGGGACCACGGTCACTGCCCGGGCCCGCCTCGAGGAAGGGGCTCTGCCGACGGTCGCTGTAGCTGATGGCGCCGACGGCATCGCTCATGCCCCATTCCGTCACCATGGACCGGGCCATGTCAGTGGCGCGCTGCAGGTCGTTCTGGGCCCCGGTCGAGATGTCCCCGAGCGCCAGCTCTTCCGCGGTGCGGCCGCCGAGTAGAACGGCCAGCTGGTTGATGAGGTCGCCACGCTGGAGCAGGTAGCGATCTTCGAGCGGCAACTGCATCGTATAACCCAGCGCCCCGAAGCCGCGTTGCACGATGGAAATCTTGTGGACGGGATCAAGACTGGGCACCAGTGTCGCCACCAGCGCGTGACCGGCCTCGTGGTAGGCGACAATCTCGCGCTCGCGTGGACTCATGACGCGCTTCTTCTCGAGTCCGGCAATCAGGCGATCCGCCGCTTCGTCAAAGTCGCGTTGGTCAACCGCCGTCTTGTTTCCCCGGGCGGCCAGCAGTGCCGCTTCGTTGACCAGATTCGCGAGGTCGGCGCCGGCAAAGCCCGCGGTGCGCGCCGCCACGACGGCGATGTCCACCTCGGGTGCGAGGACGACGCCCCGCGTGTGAATCCGCAGCACGGCCTCGCGCCCCTTGATGTCGGGCTTGTCCACCAGGACCTGCCGGTCGAACCGGCCTGGGCGGAGCAGCGCGGGGTCAAGCACTTCCGGGCGATTGGTGGCCGCCATGATGATGATGGCTTTCCGGGCGTCAAAGCCATCCATCTCCGCCAGAAGCTGGTTCAAGGTCTGCTCGCGTTCTTCGTGGCTGCCCATCGGATTCTGGACGCGGGTGCGGCCCAGGGCATCGAGCTCGTCGATGAAGATGATGCAGGGCGCTTTGGCCTCTGCCTGGGTAAACAGATCGCGGACGCGCGCGGCCCCGACCCCCACGAACATCTCGACAAACTCGGAGCCACTCAGACTGAAGAACGGGACCTTGGCCTCGCCTGCCACAGCGCGGGCTAAGAGCGTCTTGCCGGTGCCCGGAGGTCCCACCAGCAGGACCCCCTTCGGAATCTTGCCCCCGAGGCTCGTGTACTTGCCTGGCGTGCGAAGAAACTCCACGATCTCGCGCAGTTCCTGCTCGGCCTCATCGACGCCGGCCACATCCGCGAAGCTGATCGTGACATCGTCCTCTGCGAACAGCTTCGCCTTGCTGCGCGCGAACGACATGACCCCGCCCTCCGGGCCACCGCTCATGCGCTTCAGGAAGAAGCTCCAGAATCCAACGAGCAGGAGGACGGGAAAGACCCAACCCAACGCGTCAGTCAGCCAGCGGTTGGTGACCTCGCCTGTGTACTTGACGCAGCGCGCATCGAGTTCGTCAACGAGTTTCGGGTCCTCGATGCGTGCGGTGGTGAAGGCCGTCGTTCCGGCCTCGGCCTGCTTCAGCGTGCCCTGGAGTGACTCCGGGCCCACGATGACTTCGGCCACCTGGTCCGCTCGCAGATAGCGCTTGAACTCGCTGTAGGTGACTGCGCGTCCAGGCGGCTTCATGAACCAGGCCTGCCCGGCCGCCAGCACCAGCAGGCCGGCCAGGAGATACCAGGTCAGCCCCGACGGGCGCGACCCCGGTGCTGCGGGGCCGCGGGGGCGAGGGGGTTGGCCTGATGGCGGTGTGCGTAACGTCGGCATGCAGCTCCCGTGAGACAGCGATTACGTGTGGCTGGACGCCGTGTCTCTGGTCACGGATGAGACCGCATCGAAGCGGAGCCCGTCCGGGCCGGCGTCGACGCCGATGGTGTCGCCCTCGTGAAACTCACCCTCGAGGACGCGGCGCGCAAGCGGGTCGAGCACCATCCGCTGGATGGTGCGCTTCAGCGGCCTCGCCCCATAGGCCGGGTCGAACCCTTCGGCGACCAGTTGGTCCTTGGCCGCGTCCGTGAGGGTCACCGTGATCTTC
>JAKFYA010000274.1 GCA_021731095.1 Acidobacteriota bacterium
GGTCACCGAGGTCGATGGTCCCCTTCTTGTCGATGGCAAATCCGGTCTGGCGCCTGGCCAGCTGAATGGCGCCAGCGCGACGGACGATCTCCGTCGCCACGGCAAGAAACGGAGAGCCCGGCACGACTAGGCCTGGGCCCGCTGCACCGGCTGGACACGCTTGACCATGCGCACTTCCATGCCGCCGCCGGCGGTCTTGCGGAGGGAAATCTCGTCCATGAAGCTGCGGATGAGAAAGATGCCCCGACCACTCGGCTTCAGCACATTCTCCGGCGCGAGGGGGTCTGGCAAGGCGGCAGGGTCAAACCCGCACCCTTCGTCGCGCACACAGATGGCGAGCCCCGGTGCCGGATCGGTCATGAGGGCGGTGAACTCCACGAACACGCGTTTGCGGGTGTCGTGACAATTCCCATGCTTGATGGCGTTGATGACCGATTCGCGTACAGCAACGCCGACCCAATGAATCGAGTCGTCATCCAGCCCGGCCTGTCGACCCAGATGGTCACTGACCACCTGCACAAAGTCGAGCATGCCGAAGTCGCTGCGGAAGTCCAGGCGCACGGTGTTCCCGTTAGGCATCAGCGCGGTTCTTTGCGATTATAGTCACACCTATGCCTTCTCGCGCCGTCACGGTCCATCCGACCGCCTGCGTGCGCGGCCTGGTTCGGCTGCCCGGCGACAAGTCCATTTCGCATCGCTACGCCCTACTGGCTGCCATCGCGTCCGGTTCCACCACCATTCGCGGCTATTCCACCGGGGGAGATTGTGCCTCCACGCTCCGGTGTCTGGAGGGGCTGGGGGTCGTCATGGCTGCCGGACCTGCCAGCCCACACGGTCGGGAGGTGACCATTGCGGGCCGTGGTATCGGCGGGCTCCGCGTCCCGTCCGGTACGCTGGACGCCGGAAATTCTGGCTCCACGATCCGGATGCTGTCCGGCATTCTGGCGGCACACCCCTTCACCACCCGGATTGACGGCGACCACTCCCTGCGCACCCGTCCGATGCGCCGCGTGATGGTGCCGCTTGAGAAGATGGGCGCACGGTTCGAATCTACCGAGGGGCGCCCCCCGCTCAGCATCACTGGCCGGCCGGACCTGACGCCCATCGACTACGAGCCCGAGGTGCCGAGCGCCCAGGTCAAGAGCGCCATCCTGCTCGCCGGTCTGCACGCCCGCGGCACCACGCGCGTCACCGAACGGATCGAGACCCGCGATCACACCGAGCGGGCGCTTGCCGCCTTCGGCGTGACTGTCCAGAGACACGGACCGGTGATTGGCGTGGACGGAGGCCAGACGCTGATCGGCCGGGAGCTCGACGTACCCGGCGACATCTCGTCGGCAGCCTTCTGGATGGCTGCCGCCACGGCGCTGCCCGGGTCGGATGTGACCATCGAGCAGGTCGGCCTCAACCCGAGCCGCATTGGCATTCTCGACGTCCTGCGCCGCATGGGTGCCCGCATCGAGACCGACATCGTGGACGAACGGGGGCACGAGCCCATCGGCCGCATCCGCATACGTCATGAGGCCTTCACCTCCACGGTCATCACACCAGAGGAAGTCCCCGGCGTGATTGACGAGCTTCCGGTACTGGCGGCGCTGGCTGCACAGGGTGGCGAACTGTCGGTCAGTGGCGCGCAGGAGCTGCGGGTCAAGGAAAGCGACCGCATTTCTGCGCTCGCGGCCGGCCTGCGGGCGCTTGGCGCAGACATCGAAGAGCGGCAGGACGGCTTTACCGTACGGTCCCCGCGTCGGTTGACGGGCGGTCGGGCTGATGCCCTCGGCGATCATCGCCTGGCCATGGCCTTCTCCATCGCCGCCCTGAGTGCGACCGGGCCATCGATCATCGATGATGCCGGTGCCGCGGATGTCTCCTACCCCGGGTTCTTCTCGGTCCTCGACTCTCTGCGGGCGTGAAAGCCGACAAGATCTACCTGGTCGGCTTCATGGGCGCTGGCAAATCCACGGTGGCCCGGGCACTGGGGCGGCGTCTCGGCTGGAAAGTCGAAGACATTGACGAACGGATCGAGTCGCTCGAGAAGCGCACGATTCCGACGATCTTCAGCCAGAACGGCGAGCCCTACTTCCGCGCGGTTGAGCGCGCCGTGCTGAACAGCCTCATTCCGGCCCACAACATCATCGTGTCCACAGGCGGGGGCACCTTCGCAGACGCGGACAACCGGTCCGCGATGCTGGCCACGGGCGCCGTGGCGTGGCTCGACCTTCCGTTTGAACGCATTGTGGCCCGCGTCCCGGCAGACGGTCGACGTCCGCTGGCGCAGGACCGGTCCAGGCTGGAGCTGCTGTTCAACAGCCGTCAGGCTGCCTACAGCGAAGCCCACGTCCGCATCGACGCCTCGCGGCCCGTCGACGAGGTGGTCGAGCATCTGCTGGCGTGGATTGGCTACTGATGCGCTACCTCATCCTGAGCGACATTCACGCGAACCTCGAAGCGCTGCAGGCAGTGCTGGCCGATACGCCCCCGGCGTCGGTTGACCGGGTACTGGTGCTGGGGGACCTGGTCGGCTATGGCCCTGACCCCAATGCGGTGACGGACTGTATCAGGGCACTTCCGCACGCGTCGGTGATCCGTGGTAACCACGACAAGGTCGCCGCTGGACTTGAGCCACCCCTTCGCTTCAACCACCTGGCACGCCACGCCATCGACTGGACCGCGTCCTCGCTGACGACCGACAACCAGACCTATCTGCGTGCGCTTCCCCGTGGGCCGCTGGTCGTGGACGACCTGATCGAAATCTGCCACGGTACGCCGTTCGACGAGGATGTGTATGTGGTCGACTACCGGGAGGCCGGACGCGCCCTCCTGCGGACCTCGCGCCCGGTGTGCCTGTTCGGCCACACACATGTGGTGGCCGCCTTCCGCCTGCAGGACGGCGTGGCCCAGCATGCCGGTGGTCGTACGATGGGCCCGGCCGAACTTACGCTGACCACCCCCGGCACCTGGCTCGTCAATTGCGGATCGGTAGGCCAGCCGCGGGACGGCGACTGGAGAGCCGCGTTCGGTGTGGTCGACACGGACGCGCGCGTGGTGGCCCTGAGGCGTGTCCCGTATGCGGTCGCGGAGACCCAGGCCAAGATGCGCGCCGCCGGACTCCCCGATCCGCTCGCCGACCGCCTGTCAGCCGGTCACTGAGCCACGCCGCGCCCAGACGCCACGGCAGCGCACCTCAGCGGCATCCTGGCCCGGCCACGATCCGCGTCGTGTAGGTGATGCCCTTCCGGAGCGGATTCACGAACGACAGGGAGAGCGTGACCCGCTCACCCGGCGTCAATACGCCGTCGGTTCCGGCATTGACTGTGACATAGGGACTGCCCAGTGGAGCCGAGCAGGTGGTCTGGCCCGCAGCGCCGAACAGGCTGACATTGGCGGGCAGGGCATCGAGCACCAGTGAGACTGGCCCTCCCACCGTCGTCGTACCCGTGTTCTGCACAATCACCGTCTGGAGGAATCGACCTGTCGCGGCCTCGAGGCGGAATCCGCTTCGGCTGATCGAGAACTGCGCGGTGACATTCGTCGCCGCCTCGTACGCCGTGAACGGGACGGTCGCCGACACGACGTCATAGTCGGTGCTCGCCGGCGTGAATACCACCTGCAACTGGTGGGTGCCGGCGCTCAGCACGGTCCCTGCGGCGGGCGTGTACGTGAAGGTACCCGGCACACTCGCCGTCGCGGACAACTGCGACGCCCCGAGCGTGGCCGGTGCGGGCACCGAG
>JAKFYA010000310.1 GCA_021731095.1 Acidobacteriota bacterium
GTTCTTCCACGTGTCTCGGCCATCGGCTCCGGACGACTTGTTGAGGATGATCTGCTCAGCGCCCCGGTTCAGTTCCAGGTACGTCGTGCTGAACGAGCGGAGGTCGAACAGTTCTCGACGTCGGAACTCTGCTGGCCCCTTGTTGAGGTCTGAGACGATGGTCGGTGCGACCATCAGGATCGCGGCTTTCGATGTGTCTCGCGCGTATGTCTCAGCGTTGTCTGTGCGGCCAAGCGCAAGCGTGACCGACGTATCACCGGTGCGGATCGACGCCGTCGCCGACGGCTTGCTCAATCCGTACTGAGCGAGTTCGGCTGGCGTGGCGTTATCGGCAACGAACTTTTGCATCAATGTCGCCGACAGGCTGGTGATCGTGCCTTCGAGGGCGGCGAAATCGGCACGCATCGGCCGCGGTTTGACGAACATCCAGTTGGCCCCCTTGCGTTCGAATTGCAGTGTGCCGGACGCGTTCGTGATCTCGAGGCCGGTCATCTTGTCACGGTCGAACTTGAGGATCGTTTTGTCGCGAAGATCGAAGGCGCTGCGCTTGAACGTTTCGTCCAGGAACGACGACACCAGGAATACGCGCTTCTCGTCGGGGCGTTTCACGTAAACATCGCCGCCGGTCGGCGTCTTTTCACCGATCTGCAGGCGTCGAAATTCGGTCTGTCCCTTGATGCGGAACGCCACCTCCAGGTGAGGCGTCGTCAGGCCGTACTGAGCCAGGTCGGCTGGCGCTTCATCGACGACTCTTTGCACGTCGAGCGATGCCAGGCTTGACGCCATGTTGTTGACTTCAGAGCTGTCGGCCTCTGCTGCGACCGGCTGAATCAACTGCCAGCGGCCGTCGACCTTTTTTAGCGTCGATGAATCGCCATCGGCGATTCTGATCTGCAGTTCTTCGATTTGCTCCGCCGTGACGTCGAACGCTCTTGCCTTGGCGTCGGCATTGACTGCCGGCTTCCGGTTTTCGACGAAGTAGATATAGCCGCCGAGTCCAGCCAGGACGGCAACGAGGATGACGGGGGTGACCAGTCCGCGCACGACTACCGCCGCCTCCACCAGGTGTAGATTCCAGCCATCAGGACCATCGCTGGCAGCACGAGGCCAGAGATCAGTTCGACGCCGAGCATCTGTCGGGCGCTCATCGTGACTCGCCGTTCATCCGCGGGCTTTGGTCGAATGGCGATCAGCCCTTCCTGCTGCGCCAGCCAGTTCACGGCATTCGCAAACAGGTTCGGGTTGCCGGCAACACCGCCATAGGCGTTGCTCGGAAAATCTGAGTCGCCGAAGACGACCACGCGAGATTCCGGCTTCGGTGCATCCGTCGCGGCGTCGGCCGTCGCGGGTGTATCAGTTGCCGGAGCGGACACCGCTGCGGCGATGGTGACCGGACCGGCAACATCGCCGAGATCGGTCTCCATCTTGACGCCAGTGCTCAGAGACGTGAGGTTCGACTCGGCCCAGCTGCGCTGACTCGTTTCGATGAGCGGCTGTGCGGTGTGTCCGTTGACGCCGCCGGAGACCAGGTCGAGCGTCCTGGCGATCGGAAAGAGGGTCAGCGTCGTGAAGCGGTCGGTCAGAGGATGCGGAGGATAGTTTGCAGCAACCGCCATGCTCGGTTCATTGGTCGCGCCGCTGATGTCCACAACGATCGTGTTGCGTGAATCGATGCCCCAGTCGTGTAGGAGGCCCTGCACGTTCTGCAGTGATTCGCCCTTGAGCATCGGATCGATCATCGCCATCAGCTTGCCGGCTCTCGCCAGATAGCGCTTCAACGCGTCGATCTCTTCGGGTAGGACGTCGCTCGTTGGCCCAGCCAGCACCACGACCGTCGCATCGGCGGGTACATCCTTTTGTTGCGCGAGTACGAGCTTCTCGACTTTGTAGTTGTCGCGCTTCAGCAGATCCACGACGGCACTGTAGCCATCCCGTTCGGTGCGCGCCGGATCCTTCTCTCCGTGCCCCTGCAGAAAGTAGACAGTGCGCTCCTGGCCAGACATCACCTTGATCAGCGCATTGGTCAGATCCTGTTCACTGTCGGAGGTCGCCCGCTCCCGACGCCCCTGATACTCGACGACAACGGTGCCATAGGTTTCGACCTGATATTCGCGCGCGACAATCGGCTTGGTGTCGGGATCGATGTACTCCGACGACACCTGACTGGACTGATATGCGTACTCATCCAGCCGCGGCCGAAACCTCTCGGCGTTAGTCTGTCGCTCGAAGACCGTGAATTTGACCGGTTCCTTCAGAGACTGCAGGACCTTGATGGTTTGCTCCGACAGGCTGTTCTGCTTGGTCGTCGTCAGATCCCAGCGCTTGTTCTCGCGTGCTCCGAGGTAGTTGACCGCGACAACGATACCGAGCGCCACCAGTACGCTGACCGTGGCGAGCGCGCCATAACGGGCGTTCCGCCGCTTGAAAAAGGTGACGATGTCGCGCCATTGGCCGAGTGTGTAGAGCACGACGCAGGCAAGGCCAGCCCACGCCCCGTAAATGCCGTATTGATCCCACTCGGGCCTGAGAAAACGTACCGCCACGGCGCCAAACACCAGCGCCGACCCGAGCCAGCCGATGATTCCCAAGATGGTCTGCATACGGCTACCCGCGCCACCGCTCGGTATCCACCGAGCGAACGGTCAGGAACAGGCTGAATCCGATGAACGACAGGTAGTAGACGATGTGCTTTGTGTCGAGAACGCCAATCGTGAAGTCGTTCAGGTGTTCAGTGATGGACATGTAGTTGAGAACACTCTGCATCGTGGGTCCCATGAAGGCCGCGATCCAGTTAACGATCCAGAACATCAGGAACACTGCGAAGGTCAGCATCCCGGCCACGATCTGGTTCTTGGTCAGGCTTGAGACGAACAGGCCCAGTGAGAGAAAGCAGCCGCCCATCAGCAGGACGCCGAGATATCCGGTGGCCACCGGACGCCACTCCGGGTTTCCGAACAGGAACAGAAAACCGATGTGCACGACGGTGACGCCAAGCATCGCGATGTAGAGAACGAACGCCCCGAGAAATTTGCCAAGGACGATCTGCAGATCGGTCAGCGGCGACGTCAGCAGCAACTCGATCGTTCCCGAGCGCTTTTCTTCCGAATACGTTCGCATCGTGACCAGCGGCAACATGAACAGGAGCATCACCGCGACGTTCGAGAACATCGGACCGATCAGCATCTGGTTGACGTTGACCGTATCCGGTCCGCCGAATCCTGATCCTGCCTGGAGCGACATCCGATCGAAGTTGAGCAACAGCGTGACGAAAAAATAGCCGAAGAGCAGCGCCGAGAGACCAATGACGATGTACGCGATCGGCGAAGCGAAGTAGGCCTTGATCTCTTTGTGGGCGATCGCGAGGGTGTTATTCATGGGCCTCCTCTGTCGTGCCAGCCTGGGTTCCCTGCGGCTCCTGGGTCGTCAGTTGCAGGAAGACATCTTCGAGGCTGAGGCGATTGGGGCGCAACTCGAGTAAGCCCCAGCCACGGCCGACAATCGTGGATGCCAGGTCCCGGCGCACGTCGCGTCCAGCCTCGCTCTCGATTTCGAAGCCGGTCAGGTTCGCCCGCGAATCGGCGACGGTCACTGCGCGGACGCCGGGAATGGCCGAAAGCGCGGCTGATGCGTCACCGCCTGCGCTGTCGATCTGCACGTACATCGTTGCTGAGCCACTGATTCGCGCCGTCAGATTGTCCGGCGTGTCGACGGCGACCACGCGGCCC
>JAKFYA010000323.1 GCA_021731095.1 Acidobacteriota bacterium
GCAGGGCGTAGTACGCAATGGCCGCCGCGTGCGTGAGGTCGTCACCGGCGAGGAGCGTCACGAGCGCCCGCCACGCTGCGCGGCCAGACCTGCGCAGGACGCGCCCTATTGCATCGCTCACCCCAGCATTATCGCAGCCTTCCCGCGCCGCGGCGCGTGTCCGGTGTCGCTATAATCCGAGACAGCCGTGGACCGACTGACCTCCGCGCTCCGTCCGGACACTCCGAGCTTCGCCGACAACCAGCGCCGGATGCTGGCTCTTGTCGCCGACCTTCGCACCAGCCGTGCCACCGCCCGCGAAGGCGGCGGCGCCGCCCACCTCGCCCGACACCGCGAGCAGGGCAAGATGCCCGTGCGGGAACGCGTGGAGCGCCTGCTCGACCCCGGCTCACCGTTCCTCGAACTGTCACCCCTCGCGGCCATCGGGCTGTATGACGGACACGCACACGGTGCGGGTCTGGTGACCGGTATCGGACGAGTCTCGGGCCGCGAGGTCATGGTGGTGGCCAATGACGCCACCGTGAAAGGCGGCACGTATTACCCCCTGACGGTCAAGAAGCACCTGCGGGCGCAGCAGATTGCCCTCGAGAACCGGCTGCCCTGCCTGTACCTGGTCGACTCGGGCGGTGCCTTCCTGCCGCTCCAGGCCGAGGTCTTTCCGGACCGCGACCACTTCGGCCGCATCTTCTTCAACCAGGCACGGATGTCGGCTGAAGGCATCCCGCAGATCGCGGTGGTGATGGGGTCGTGCACGGCGGGCGGCGCCTATGTCCCGGCCATGGCCGACCAGACCATCATCGTGCGCGGCACCGGCACCATCTTTCTGGGCGGTCCGCCACTGGTCAAGGCTGCTACCGGCGAAGACGTGACGGCTGAAGACCTGGGTGGGGCCGATGTCCACACGCGTCTGTCTGGCGTGGCCGACTATTTCGCCGACAACGACGCCGAGGCCCTGCACCAGGCCCGCATCATTGTCTCGACCCTTCCCGGGGCCAAGACGCTGCCGGCCGACATGTCGGCACCCGAGGAGCCGGCCTATCCCGCGGAGGACCTCTACGGCCTCGTCAGCGCGGATGTCCGGAAGCCGTACGATGTCCGGGAGGTCATTGCTCGCCTGGTCGACGGGTCGCGCTTCGACGAGTTCAAGGCCCGCTATGCGCCAACCGTCGTGACCGGTTTTGCACGCCTCCACGGATTTCTGATCGGCATCATCGCCAACAACGGCGTGCTGTTCTCGGAGTCCGCGCTCAAGGCCACGCACTTCATCGAGCTGTGCAATCAGCGGCAGGTCCCGCTGCTCTTTCTCCAGAACATCACAGGTTTCATGGTGGGGCGCGCGTATGAACGGGGCGGTATTGCGAAAGACGGCGCCAAGATGGTGCATGCCGTGGCGAATGCGGTCGTTCCGAAATTCACGGTGGTCATCGGGGGATCGTTCGGCGCGGGCAACTACGGGATGTGCGGGAGGGCCTACGACCCGCGCTTCCTCTGGATGTGGCCGAATGCCCGCATCTCCGTGATGGGTGGCGAACAGGCCTCCCACGTGCTGGTCACGGTGAAGCGCGACCAGCTCGCGCGCGAGGGTCGCGCGATGTCAGCCGACGATGAGACCGCCATCAGGCAGCCGATGCTCGACAAGTACGAACACGAAGGTTCGCCCTACTACTCCACCGCGCGCCTCTGGGATGACGGCATCATCGACCCGGTCGAGACACGCCCTGTGCTGGCCCTCGCCATCTCAGCCGCCTGCGGGGCTCCCATTCCGGCGCCACGCTACGGCGTCTTCCGCATGTGACCGAGCTGACACGGCTCTCCGTCCGGCGCGATGGTCCGGTGGCCTACGTCACGCTCAACCGGCCTGCAGTCCGGAACGCCTTTGACGAGCGCCTGATCGCCGAGCTCACCGCCTGGGCGAACGCCGCGCCGCTCGACCCGACGCTTCGCGTCCTGGTGCTGGACGGTGCCGGTCCTGTGTTCTCGGCTGGCGCGGATCTGGACTGGATGGCGCGGATGGCGGGTGCCTCCCGGGCTGACAACCTCCGCGACGCCACGGCGGCGGCCCAGCTGTTCTCGACGCTCGATCGCTTGCCGCTGCCACTGGTGGCCCGTATCCACGGTGCGGCGCTCGGCGGGGGCTGCGGGCTGGCCGCGGTGTGCGACATCGTGGTTGCCTCGGACGACGCCGTGTTCGGTTTCACCGAGGTGAAGCTGGGCATCATTCCGGCCACCATTGCGCCCTATGTGCTGGCCAAGATCGGGCGCTCGGCGGCACGCGAGCTGTTCCTGACCGGAGAGCGGTTTCCGGCGGAGCGCGCCCGCGCGCTCGGCCTGGTCCACACGGTTGTGCCGGCCGCCGAACTCGATGCCGCCGTCGCGCACTACGTGCAGGCCCTGCTCGGTGCAGCCCCTGGCGCCATTGCCGCAGCCAAGCTGCTCATCACACAGGCCTGGACCGGTGGCGACACGCCGGGCATCGTGGCCGTGACGGCCGAGGCCATTGCTGACCGGCGTGCCTCGGACGAGGGCCGTGCGGGGCTTGCCGCCTTCCTGGGACACAGGCAGGCACCCTGGGTGCCACGCTGAGCACGGCCATGCTGCGCCAGGTCCTCATCGCCAATCGTGGAGAAATTGCCGTCCGGGTCATCCGAGCCTGCCGCGAATTGGGCATCGGCAGCGTGGCGGTCTACTCGGATGCCGACGCCAGCGCCCCCCATGTGCGCCTGGCAGACCGTGCCGTACGCCTCGGGCCTCCACCTGCCGCCGAGAGCTACCTGCAGATCGCCGCGATCCTGGCGGCCGCCCGCGAGACCGGTGCCGATGCGGTGCATCCCGGATATGGCTTCCTGTCGGAGCGTGCGGACTTCGCTGCGGCCGTCGTCGATGCGGGACTGATCTTCATCGGTCCCCCTGCCCGCGTCATCGCGCAGCTCGGCTCGAAGACTGCGGCTCGCGCGCTTGCCCTCGGTGCCGGCGTGCCGGTGGTCCCCGGAGGCGTGCCTGCCGACCAGAGCCCGAAGGCGCTGGCGGACGCGGCCGCCGAGGTGGGCTATCCGGTCCTCATCAAGCCGTCCGAAGGCGGTGGGGGCATCGGCATGAAGGTCGTCACGCGCCCGGACGAGCTGGCCGAATCCGCCGAACAGGCCAGGCGCGAAGCGGTGGCGGCCTTTGGCGACGGCACGCTCTACGTGGAGCGCCTCATCGAGCGACCCCGCCACATCGAAGTTCAGATTCTGGCCGACCACGCCGGCGGCATCGTGCACCTCTTCGAGCGTGAGTGCTCCCTGCAGCGGCGCCATCAGAAGGTCATCGAGGAGTCCCCCTCGGTGGCCATCACGCCGGCCCTGCGGGCGAGGCTGGGCGCTGCAGCCGTGGCCCTGGCCCGCGCAGCCGGTTACCGCAATGCAGGCACCGTGGAATTCCTGGTTGACGGCGAAGGCGATCTCGCGCCGTTCTACTTCCTGGAGGTCAATGCCCGGCTGCAGGTGGAGCATCCGGTCACCGAACTGGTCACCGGCGTGGATCTGGTCCGGGCGCAGCTGGAGGTGGCCTCCGGCTTGCCGGTGCCGTGGTCTCAGGGTGACCTGTCGCAACGGGGGCACGCCATCGAGGCTCGCGTGTATGCGGAAGACCCCTCACGCGGACACCTGCCCCAGGCCGGTCCCCTGCTGCTCTACCGGGAGCCGCAGATGCCCGGCGTGCGGGTGGACGCCGGCGTCCGTGAGGG
>JAKFYA010000250.1 GCA_021731095.1 Acidobacteriota bacterium
GGACTTCCGGGTCCCCTGCCACGATGACCTCTGCAATTTCGGCCGCCAGTGCCGCATGGGGGCCACCCCCAAGCGCAATCAGCACACGAAGCGGCTCCCGACGTGCCGTCTTCTTCTTCCGCCAGGTCACGACGGAGGGGTTCAGCACGGCGAACTCGGGTCCGCTGAGAACGGGGGCCGACGCAGTGGCCAGCCGCGGTGACAGCGCCGCGGACCCATCGATGATGAGGTCCGCCTCGAGGCAGCCCAGCCCCAGGTCGTGGAGGCTCGCGACGGGACGGCCCGTTCGTCTGGCTGCATGGATCCATCGGGACGCATTGCCCGCTATCGGGTCGTCCACCACCAGCACGCCGGCTCCGGTCTGCTCAAGGGCCTCCCGCGGGCCGCCCCCGACAAGCTCGCATCCCAGGGCGCGTGCGGCCTGTTCCGCCTCGGGCGTGCCGCGGAGCGCCACACGGGCCGGAACCTGCATGGCCTTGGCGAGGGACGCGCACCGGACCAGGTGGCCGAAGCCGCGCCGGCGACCGGCTGCCGCGCGGAACAGGACCACAGGCTTCTGCCCAGTCGGGCGTGAACGCTTAGCGGAGGACATCGTGCACCGCCTCAATGACACGGTTGACCGTCGAGGGTGTCATGGCCGCCGACAACGGGAGTGAGAGCGTGGTGTCTGACACGGACTCCGCGACAGGGAACATGCCCCGGCGAAGGCCGAAGCGCTCCTGGTAATAGGGATGCAGGTGGAGCGCCCGGAAGTGGATGCTGGTGGAGATGCCACGGTCGCGAAGCCGCGCCTGCAGCGTGTCCCGGCTGATGCCCGCCGTCGCCTCGTCAACCAGCACGGTATAGAGGTGACGCGCGTGAACGGTTCCGGCGTCCACCGGTGCTGGCAGCGCGAGCGGCAGGGACCGGAACGCACGGTCGTACTCGGCCCAGATGGCCGTCCGACGGGCATGCCGCGCGTCCAGACGACGCAACTGATGCAGGCCAATGGCAGCCTGGATATCCATCATGTTGTACTTGAAGCCCGGCATGACCACGTCGTATTGCGCAGAGGCTCCGGGGGTGTACCGCGCCCAGGCATCCCGATCCATGCCGTGCAGCGAGGCGATCCGCATGAAGTCAGCGGCCTTCTCGTCGGACGTCGTCACCATGCCGCCTTCCCCGGTGGTCAGGTTCTTGGTGGCGTAGAAGCTGAAGCACGAGAAGCGGGCTGTCGTCCCGATGTGGCGACCGTCACTCACGCCCTCCACACAGTGGGCCGCATCTTCGATGACCGACGCACCGCAGCCAGCCGCCATGCCTTCAAAGGCCTGGACATCGGCCGGCCGGCCCGCAAAGTGCACAGGCAGGATGGCCTTCGTCCGCGGGGTCAGGGCCGCCCTGGCCGCGTCGGGGTCCAGATTGAGCGAGTGTGGGTCGATGTCCGCGAAGACGGGCGTCGCCCCGGTATGCACGACCACATTGGCGGTCGCACAGAAGGTCAAGGGTGTCGTGACCACCTCATCTCCGGCGGAGACTCCGCTGGCGAGCAGCGACAGGTGGAGCGCGGCCGTGCAGGAATTGACGGCCACAGCGAACGGCGCGCCGACGTACTGCGCGAACGCGCGTTCGAACTGCCGGACGCGAGGCCCGGTCGAGAGCCAGCCCGATTCCAGCGTCGACACGACCTCGCTGATCTCATCGGGTCCTATGGCCGGAGGTGCGAACGGGACGACCGGCATCGTGGTCGTCGAATCGGAGAATCGGTTGTGAAAGACAAGTGCCATGGTTGTGTGGTGGCGGTTATCCGCTCACCTCATGACAAGGCAAGGGCAATGCCAGCCGGACGAGCCGGGCCAGATCGCGTCATTCTTCAGGGAAATCACCGCGTCCAGCCTTCTCCCCCCCGTCCCCGTCGCCCGGGGTGTCGCGCAGCCGTCACCAGGGACGGCACACCGGTCCCCCCGGCCGGTTAAAGAACCCCGGGACCTGTCCGATTAACTCCCTGTCGCCGACGGAATCAACCGACGGCACGGCTGGCAAGGATGCCGGCCGCACTTCACGGAGGAATCACTCAATGGCTTCTTTCTCAGTCGTCAGCAACATCGCCTCGGCCAACGCGCAGGCCAACCTGTCCACCACCAGCACGGGGCTCAACAAGGCTCTGAACCGCCTGTCGAGCGGCTACCGGATCAACTACTCCGGAGACGACGCGGCCGGCCTCGCGGTTGCCAACCAGCACCGCAACGACGTCGCGATCCTCAACCAGGGCATCCGCAACGCCAACGACGGTCTCTCCGAGCTGCAGATCAAGGACGGCGCGCTCAACAACGTGTCGACGCTGCTTGATCGTCTCGCCACGCTGGCCACGCAGGCGGCCTCGTCGAGCAACGGTGTCGATGTGAGCAAGCTGTCTGACGAATACGCGGCAGTCCTCGACGAAATCGACCGTGAAGCCACCGTGGCCGGCCTTGACGCCGACTCCGACTTCTCGGTCTTCGTCAGCGCTGAAGCGACGGCCGCGGATGGTGCGGTGACCGACACGATCGGCGCAGCGGACACCTCAACGCTCGGCCTGACCACGACCAGCTTCTCCGACGCCTCTGAGGCGCAGGACGCGCTGGCCGAAGTGACCGCAGCCATCTCGAACCTCGGCGACGTGCAGAACACGGTCGGCACCCTGGAGAACCGCCTCCAGTTCGCCGTCGGTCTGGCCCAGTCGCAGGTGGTGAACAAGAAGGCGGCCGACAGCCGCATCCGCGACGCCAATGTGGCGGAAGAGTCGGCCAACATGTCCAAGTTCAACATCCTGACGCAGGCCGGCATCGCCGCCCTGTCGCAGGCCAACCAGGCGAGCTCCTCGGTGCTCGGCCTGCTCCGGTAAACCCCGGTCCGGCGCCACGGCGCCGTCAGTAACACCGTCGGCAGGGCGGGTCAGCCTCCGGGTTGACTCCCCCTGCCGGCCCTTCCGGGCGGTCGCCTGACCGCGCAGCCGCAGATGGGGACGCCTCGGGCAGAAGTTGGCCCGATTCTGGCTTAGGAGGATGTGGCGACAGACGTACTGTCGGCGCACCGACACCCGGAGAATGACGTATGAGTTCCCCAGTCACGCTCAGTGGCTTCAACGGCATCGATTTCACGCAGCTCCTGAACGCCGTCATGGTGCAGGAGCGTGCGCCAATTACGGCCATTGAGTCCCGCAAGTCCGTCATCGAAACACAGAACTCCCAATTCGGCACACTCGCAGGCAAACTGTCCACGCTGGCCTCGGCCGCGGATACCCTCGGGGATCCGGACGAGTTCGAGTCCGTGACCGTCACCTCCAGCGACACGACCGCTGTCGGTGTGACGACCTCGACCGGCACGGTCGAGGGGAGCTACGACGTGGTCGTCACCGAACTCGCCCGCGCGCAGGCCACGGCCAGCACGTCCACCTATGCCGCGACATCCGAAGTGGTGGCGTCCGCCGGTACGCTGACACTCACCGCCGCCGGGGGCTCCCCCATCTCTGTGACCCTCAGCGGAGACACGACGCTGCAGCAACTGGCCGCGGCCATCAACGATGCCGAGGACACGCCCGTCAAGGCGAGCATCGTGCAGTCGTCACCAGGCAGCTACCGCCTGGTCCTGACCGGCACCGATACAGGCGAGGAGGCGGCCTTCACGATTCAGTCCACGCTGACGGGAGGGTCCGGCCTGACCTTCGGCGATCTGGACAATGACGGCATCTCGGGCGACTCTGCG
>JAKFYA010000066.1 GCA_021731095.1 Acidobacteriota bacterium
TGCGGCGGCAGGGGGCGCTGACGACACTCCTCTCGACGTTCGCAGCCGGTGAGCTGGACCTTCTGGTCGGCACGCAGATGATTGCCAAGGGGCACGACTTTCCGCGCGTCACACTGGTCGGGGTGATCTCGGCGGATGTCGGCCTCGGGATGGCCGACTTCCGCGCCGCAGAGCGGACCTTTCAGCTCCTGACCCAGGTGGCGGGCCGGGCCGGGCGCGGCGAGCAGCGGGGCGAAGCCATCATCCAGACCGTCAACCCCGAGCACTACAGCATCCAGCTGGCGTGTCGTCAGGAGTTCGACGCCTTCTTCGAGCGCGAGATCGGCTTCCGGCTGACGATGGAGTATCCGCCGCTCTTTGCGATGGTGAATGTCATCGTGCGCGGCAAGACGTTCGAAGAGGCGATGCTGACAGCCCAGGCCCTCGTCACGCACGTCGAGACGGGTCGGGCGGCCGGAGGCTACAAAGTGCTCGGACCGGCACCGGCCCCACTGACGAGGCTGCGCGGCGAACACCGGGCACAGTTCTTCGTGAAGGGAACCCGCCGGGCGGCCATGCGCGACGCGCTCCGAGCCGCGCTGGCCACCATGCCGGAGGTCAGAAAGCGCGTGTCAGTGGATGTGGATCCGTTGACGGTGCTGTAGACGCCTGCTGTTCGTAGGGCGAGTGGGGCTGCGGCGGCTGGGGGCGCACCAGCTCCATCGGCTCGATGGGCGCCGGCGTGAAGCAGATGGCCAGCATGACCAATGCGGCGCCGGCCAGCCACAACCGGCCGCGATCAAGCGGCACGTCCTCGTCGATGGTGCGCGGATGCCGTGGGCCGAAGCCGACCAGCATGCCAATGGTGAGCACCGTCCAGACAATCCAGGACGACGACACGAACGACAGGCCGATGAGGCACGCCACCATCACCAGCGTCACCGATGTGGACCGGCGGCCCAGCACGGCATACGAGATGTGGCCGCCATCCAGCTGGCCAATCGGAATCAGGTTCAGCGCCGTCGCCAGCAGGCCGAACCAGGCGGCAAACGCCATTGGATGCAGGTTGACCGAGTACCCGTCGGGCGGCGTGCCGAACCAGAGCCACGAGACGGCCCTGAAGAGGAGCGGCTCTCCCAGTTCCAGTCCCACCATGTCCGGTGGCACCCGGACCATCTGCGACAGCCCCATGCCGATGACCAGTACCGGCACGGCCACGGCGAAGCCTGCCAACGGGCCGGCAATCCCAATGTCGAACAGCTCCCGCTTGGTGGCAATCGGCTGGCGAATGCGGATGAAGGCGCCCAGTGTGCCCGTCAGGACCGGGGCTGGCAGAAAGTACGGCAGGGAGGCGTCGACGCCGTAGTAGCGGCAGGCGAGGTAGTGCCCCATTTCGTGCGATCCGAGGATGGCCAGGATCGACAGGCTGTACCAGAGGCCGCTCGCGTAGAACGCCCAGGTCGTCAGGTCCAGCGGGCGTCGTCCGAAGTCCGTGGCCCACCCGGCATAGTGCCCGGCGCCAACCACCGTGGTGGTGAGCAGGGTGGCCAGCAGGAGCAGGACGTACTTTCGGCGACGCTCGGTCGGAGGGGCCGGCACCAGGCCGGACAGGGCCTCGTCCCACGCCGCATGCGGGGGCACCCGTTGGGCCACGGGTCCGGGCCCGTCCTCAGTCGGAAACAGCAAATCGCGGAATTCGGGGTCTTGCGGGGTCTCGCCCATGAACGGTCGCGAACGGCGGGCCGTCAGCCGAGGTTCTGCAGGTCTTTGCCAGGTTTGAAGCGGATGGTCCGGCCAGGCGGGATGCGCACTTCTTTCCCGGTTCTGGGGTTCCGGCCGATGCCACGCTTGCGGGGCTTGACCTGGAATACGCCAAACCCTCTCAGCTCAATACGATCGCCGCGCTGCATGGAGAGGCGCATGGCGTCAAACACGGCATCAACCGCCACCTCGGCCTTGACCTTGGTGATGTCGGCGATCTTCGAGACTTCGTTGACGATGTCGACCTTGATCATGCGGGCGCGCCTGTGGGCAAAAGACTGTAACTGTATACCAAAGAATCACTTAGGCTGTCAATCGCCAGGTGCGTCATACTGCCTGTGTCAATTGTGTCCAATCCACTGCCCTCCATCGTCCTCGTCGGCCGCCCCAATGTGGGCAAATCGACCCTCTTCAATCGCCTGACCCGGAGCCGCCGCGCCATCGTGACGGCCGTGGCCGGCACGACGCGTGACGTCATTGCCCGCGAGGTGGAGTGGGAAGGGCGGAGATTCAATCTTGTCGATACCGGCGGCATGTTCGGCGCCAGCGAAGATCCCCTGCACGCGCTGGTGCTTGAACGCGGCCAGCGGGCCCTGGCAACCGCCGACATGGTGCTGTTCGTCGTTGACGGACGCGAAGGGCTGGTGCCTGGCGACGAGGAGATTGCCGCAGCCATCCGCGCCCGCGATCTGCCGGTGACGCTGGTCATCAACAAGACGGATGACAAGCGCGCCAAGGCCGGAATTCTGGAGTTCTACCAGCTCGGGTTCGAACCCGTGTTCGAGATTTCAGCCGAACATGGGGAGGGTATCGGCGACCTGATGGATTCGCTGGCTGGCTCTGCGGGTCGTCCACTGGCCGAGGGCGAACACCCCCTGGAAGATGGCGAGCAGCCGCGCCCGGGCCATGCCGCCGTGACCGAGCCCGGCGAAGTGTCCGTGGCGATCGTCGGGCGCCCCAATGCCGGCAAGTCCTCGCTGGTCAATCGCTTGCTGCGTGAAGAGCGCATGATCGTGAGTGATGTGCCCGGCACCACGCGCGACGCCGTGGACACGATGATGACCTGGCACCGACGCCAGTTCCGGATCGTCGACACCGCCGGTATCCGTCGGCCCGGCCGGGTGGCCCGCTCGGGCCAGGTGGAGTCGCTCAGCGTGCTCCTGGCCCGGCGCGCCATCGAGGATGCGGATGTGGTGGTGCTGGTCATCGATTCCGCCGCTGGCGCGACCGACCAGGATGCCACCATTGCCGGCGAAGCGGACAAGGCCGGGCGCGGTGTGATTGTGGTGGCCAACAAGTGGGACCTGATGAAGGGACGGGAAGAGAACTTCTCCGTGGCCTTCGACGACAGCCTGCGGCAGCAGCTCAAGTTCCTGGACTATGCGCCGGTGCTCCACATCTCCGCCGCCACGGGTGAGCGGGCCACGAAGCTGCTGGAGGCCATCGACACGGTGGCCAAGGCGCGGCTGACCCGCGTGTCGACCGGAGCGCTCAACCGGTTCATTGCCACCGTGACGGCCCGGCATCCTCCGGCCAGTCCCGGGCATCGGCATGTCCGCGTGATGTACGCAGCCCAGACCGGCGTGGCACCGCCCACCTTCGTGCTGTTCACGAACGTCGCCACGACGTTCCATTTCTCGTATGAGCGATTTCTGGTCAACCAGCTCCGCGAGGAGTTCGGATTTGCGGGGACGCCCATTCGTGTGATGGTGCGAAAGCGCACGAGACCCGCGAAGAACTGAGTGGTCCCTGCTATACTGGCTCCCGCATGGCCCTGAAGCTCTTCAAGGTCGCAGATGTGTGCGAGGTGGCGCAGCTGCAGCCCTACGTGCTCAGGTCCTGGGAGAAAGAGTTCCCCGGCATCGGCATCCAGAAGACACCGGACGGCCAGAAGTCCTACCGTCAGTCCGATGTCGATCAGGTGCTGCGCATCAAGCAGCTCGTGTTTGGCGAAGGCCTGACGCCTGT
>JAKFYA010000068.1 GCA_021731095.1 Acidobacteriota bacterium
CTCACCTCGGTCGACTGGCTGAACCTGCTGCCTGGCACCGACGCGCAGAAGAACAGTGTCCAGAAGGTGGTCGTGAGCTGTACCTACTGCCACTCGCTGGAGCGCATCGTGAAGTCGCGCCACACCGCCGAGCAGTTCGTGAGCACCATCCACCGCATGCACGAGTACTTCGGCGATGGGTCCATGGCCAGCACAGAAGGTCGCGGCCGCGCGCAGTTCCTCGACCCACCGGCCCGCGAGGCGGCCCGCAAGAACCCGAACTGGGGCTACTTCCCGCCGACCAACAAGGTGGAGTTGGCGGCGTACCTCTCCAGCATCAACCGGAGCGGCGGACGCGAGCTGCCGAAGGCCTCCAGGGCCCTGCCGCGTCCGAAGGGGAAGGAAACGCGCGTGATCATCACGCAGTGGGACATGCCGCGCAAGAGCACGGTGCCGCACGACAGCGACGTCGACTCGAAGGGGCTTGTCTGGTACACCGACCAGAGCGACTACGTCGTGGGCCGGCTGGATCCGAAGACCAACACCTTTCAGGAGTGGCCTTTGCCCAAGTCCACCAGGCATGGCTTTGGTGGTGGCAGCGACGTGCAGATCGACAGGCAGGACCGTCCCTGGTTCACCGTGACGCACGACAAGGTTCCGGGGCACTTCGGCATGCCTGGCGTATTCGACCCGAAGACGGGTACCTACGAGTTCGTCGACCTGGGCTTGCCCTCGTATTCCCAGTTCAATGCCCTGGCGCCAGACGGGTCGCTCGTGCAGGGCGGACTGAAGATTGACCCGGTGAAGAAGACGCTGCTCGACACCTTCGAGTGGAACAAGGCCCCGAACCTGCCAGCAGGCCCACACGCCGGCTACGAATCGTCCATGGACTCCAAGGGCAACTGGTACGTCACGGATTTCTCCGGTTCCTACATCGTGAAGGTGGATGCCAGGACGAAGGACGCGAAGTTCTACAAGGTCCCGACGCCAGACGCCATGCCCAGACGCGGCCGGATGGACGGACAGGATCGCCTCTGGTTTGCCGAGTACTTCGGCGACCGCATCGCGATGTTCGACACGAAGACCGAGACGTTCCAGGAGTGGGCCACGCCCAGGTGGACGGCACCCTACGCGGCCAGCGTGCCGAACAGGAAGGGACACGTGTTCGCGTCGAGCAATTCCGGCGACCGCGTGTTCCGTCTGAACCCGAAGACCGGCGAGGTGCTGGCCTATCTGATGCCCACCTCGAACTTCGACTCCAAGCAGGTGTCGATTGATCCGGTCAGCGGCACGGCCGCGCTACTGGCCAATACGCGCAACGCGCAGATTGTGCGCGTCGAACCGCTCGAGTAACACGCTCGCGTCAGGGGCCGTCCTGCGGTCGGTCCCTGACGCATCCGTCCTTCCGGGCACGCACGCAGAACCTGCGCACTGTCGCACACCCGACTCGGCCCTATCGCCGCCGTCCCAGCAACAGAAAGCCCGCAACCGCACCGACCAGCGCCAGCACCGGCGTGCCATACAGCCGCTGCCGCTCCCGGTCCTGCTTCAGCTCGGGCCGGAACTTCGTGCGGTGGATGTGGGACGTGTCGTCCACGCGCGCGTCCTGCACCAGCGCCTGGATGTTCGCCGTGGCGTCGTCCGTCAGGTGGTACTTCCAGGTCGTACCGCCATCAAACACCGGGTCCGTGAGCGAGAAGCGCTGTTCCAGTTCCACCCGCTGCGCCTCCGTCACTGCTGCGGTCCACCGCACGTTCAGGCTGACGTAGTTGAACGGGCGATAGGTGAAGGCCAGGAAGCCAAGCACTGCGAAGACCGCCAGACCAGCGCCTGCAGCCTGCAGCGGAGACAGACGGGGCGATCCGGACGACGACGGGGATGCGGCTGCGGCCATGGGCGAAGGGTCCTCGGGGATACGGTTGCGGGTGACGGGGAATCGTACTACGCGACACGCGGGGACATGCGGGATTGCCAGGGAGAGCGGTCCTGGGGATGACGGTGAGGAGAACTGTGGGAGGGGGAGGGAACTGGAGCCGGCGACCCGACTTGAACGGGTGACCTGCTGATTACGAAACTTTCGATAGGGGCTGCCGTCTAGCGCCTTCTACAGTTTTCCAGCCAAATTCATACCTCATCAACGTCAATCGGGGCCGTTCACTGCGGACCATTCCGGCTGGCGTTGCAATCCATTGCAATCTACAGCCTGAAACGCATACCGGCCCAGTTCGGGGCGTGCGCGTGAGCGGGGCAAGATTGTCGCCCCTGTTGTTGCTTAGCGGGATGGTCTCGCGGCGGCAACCGTCCCAGTCCCTTGATATGGGAGAGGTATGTCCAGAAGGCAGCGCAAAGATAGCACCTGGGGCGGCAATGGTGAGGATTGGCGAAATCGGAATCAGCTTCGCCGGGAACTCTCGATTGCCTGGGCGTCGCTTTTCGGTGGGGTCAACTGGAGATGGTTCGTGACCCTTACGTTCGACCCTAAACGCGTCTATCCGGTATCCGAGGAAAGAGCGAGCAGGGAAGCTTTCCGTTGGTGTTGTGACACAGCAAGCATGCTCAGAAGGCCGCTAGGATGGCTCTATGCAACTGAGCGCGGGCAGGGCGGCCAATGGCATGCTCACGTACTGATTGTGGGCTGCTGTGAGCCGCTGGACGTCCCTGTTGCGGTGTGGCGACTCAAGAATGGCGAGGCAGATATTCGGGAAGTCTGGGGCGCGATAGGTGCAACCGAATACCTCTCGAAGGATGCGGCGATTCGAGGGGAAGTAACTTGGTCGGACACGTTGTACAGATATATCGGGCGGAATGCTCGCTTCGAGCAAAGAAGGTTGAACAGCGATAGCGGGTGCGCCGCAACGCCAAACCTGCCCAGCGAGATGTGACGCTCTTAGAAGGGCCGACCTGCGCTTCGATGCGCAAGTCGGCCCGCGATGCTGGTCAGGCGGCGTTGAGATCGACCATTGCGTTCAAGCTCGCCCAGTTGCCAATTTCTGTGACCAGAAGGCGGTCATTGGCATCCAAGTAGGAAAGCAGGACATCTCGAAGGTCCTGCGTTGAGGCATTTACTCGGACGACCCACTGCGACAGCAAGACGCGCCGTCCTCCCATGCGTGAAATAGCGTCTGCGATCCGAAGGTAGTCCTCCTGTTTAGCACCGAGGCGAAGGTCGTAACTGACGAGGCAGAGCATTGATAGTCACCGTAGCCCGCTCTTTTTATTGACAGACCACATCGCCTTCCATATGCTCAAGTTCTCTAGGCTTTCGCATTTGCAAGAATGATGAGAGGGTGACCACTTGGTCGCCCTTTTGTCTGTACGGATGCCAGAGCCGATGAAGCATCCGTAGTCAGGGGCAAGAGATCTCGAAATTGCCGCCGGAAGAAGAGATCCGCTTGCCCTTGTTGATAGTCTACGGCTATGACAGATGCCATCCTGTATCAGAATGTCGCAGGCTCGGCCAATGTGCGCCCCCTCCCGCTCCAGCGTCAAGACGCGATCAGGGAACCGGCATGTTCCAGCAATCTAAGCAATCTTCGTTGCTCTTGTCGGGGTCTCCACCACGATCAATTCGCGGGCAGATTGGCAGGCCACGGTTCCGTCACATGACAGGCGGCGAAGCTAGTAAAGCTAAAGTAGGCCAAGGTAGCGAGGCTGACCTGCTGCCATTCGGACGGTGAACTACTCGGGCATCCGTTCGGCAAACTTCTCAATTACT
>JAKFYA010000204.1 GCA_021731095.1 Acidobacteriota bacterium
TTGCATCACATCGTCGAGCAGAGTCCGGGTGGCCGGACCTTCGATCGTGACGCGCTGCTGAAAGATCTGTCTGGCGCAGCGGAGGTTCTCGACGAGTCGGTCGAGGCGCTCGGCGTCGGGCTTCCCTGCGCTGGCGTCCGATTCGTAGACGTACTCGACTTCGTCGAGCAGCATTTGCGCGTAGGCCTCCAGCTCGGCGATTGCCTTCTCTGCCATGGCGACGCGCTCGAGCCGCATGGACGCATGCGTGCGCAACAGCTCAACGAGGTGGGCGTGTTCGCTGTCATCGTTCCAGGCAACGCTGCCATCAGCGTCAAGAAAGACGACCGCGTTGTCACGCACGGCAAATGTGCCGCCACGGGTCTGGTCCTGCCCGAGCCCCACGCTGGCCGAGGCCAGTAGGTCGGCCGCTGTGGTTGCGGCGGCGATGCTGCGGAAGGCTTGCCGGAGCGCTGCGAGCGTGGGTCCGCGAAGCGAGGCCTGCGATCGTTCGAGCAGGTCCGCTCGTTCGTAGGTGAGTGCGGCGTGTTCGGCGGCGAGCCGTTCGTTGTCCGCCGCAAGCTGTGACTGGTCCGCGCGAAGCTTCTCGATCGTTGTCCCGAAGGCCGCGTTGGTGCGTGCGGCAGCATCGACGGCGGCACGGAGGCTGCGAATCTCGGACTCCGCGGCTGCGCGCACATCTGCGACCTCGGCTTCCGCCTTGACGCGCATGCGCGCCAGTTCCATGTCCGTATCCGCCCTGACGGCCGAGAGCTCGGCCGCGTGCGCCAGCTGCGAGGCCTCAAAGGCGGCATCAGCCTCCGCCCGCACGCGCGCGAGTTCCTGCGCGGATTCTTCGAGCAGTCGCTCGGCGGCCCCCCCATCTTGGGCCAGTGCCTCGCGCGCCGCGTGTTCCGCTTGGGACCTCGCGGCTGCGATGGCCTCGGCGGCCTGGGCCTCTGCGCAGATGCGTGCTTCCTCGGCCTGTGCCCTCACCTCGGCCAGTTTCGATTCGCCCTCGGCGCGCGCTGCCTCCGCCGCGGCCAACGCGGCCATCCGGATGCGCTCGTCCGCAGCGTCCGACAACTTCTTCGCAACCAGGAACAGTTCTTCGGTCGCGAATGTCTCGAAAGTCATGGATTCCAAGATGAGGCTTGCAACTCCCGGACCGATACAGGAGTGCGCACCGGCGGGCAGAATGGGCACCCTGCGTCGCCTAATGCAACCGAGTACTCACGGTTCTGTCACTGAGATGGCGAGATGTGCGAGCTGCCCCGTGCTGCGGGCTCTTGTTGCGTGAGGCAATGCAGCGTGCCGAGGCCCCACACGAGGTCGACGGCATGAATGCCGACGACCTGACGTCCGGGGAGGACGCGCGCCAGCACATCCAGTGCCTTGCGGTCGTTGGCGTCGTTGAACGTCGGCACGATGACCACGCCGTTGGCGATGTAGAAGTTCGCGTAGCTGGCGGGCAGACGCTCGCCGTTCATCATCACGGGGCGCGGGTAGGGGAGCCGCACGACTTCGAGCGCCGGACCTGGCGTCTGGCGTGAGGCGTGTGTGAGCCGGCGCACGTTGTCCATGGAGCGTTGATGGTTGTCGTCGGCAGGGTCGTCTTCGACCGCCAGCACGACGACGTTCGGGGAGACAAAGCGGGCGATGTCGTCGACATGTCCGTGCGTGTCGTCGCCCACGCACCCTTCACCCAGCCAGATCGTCTGCGTGACGCCCAGCCAGCGGCGAAACAGGTCTTCGTAGTCCGCGCGAGTGAAGCCGGGATTTCTGACCTGTGTATCGCTCAGTAGCCACTCTTCGGTCACCAGTAGCTGGCCTAGTCCGTTCACCTCGATGCCGCCGCCCTCGAGGACGATGCGTCTGCCATGTGTGGTGGCGGGCCGTTCGATCGGCAATGCGGTGATCGAGGCGATGCGGTTGCCAATGGCGGCATCCTGCTGCCAGTTGTCGTATTTGGCCCACGCGTTGAAGTCCCACGAGAGCCAAGTGACGTCGCCACCGGGCGCGACCACGCCGGTGGGCGCCGAGTCCCGGAGCCAGACGCGATCGGTGGGCACCACGTGCAGTCGGACGCGGTCCTGGCGCACGGCGTGCGCCTCGAGCCGCTGCCGCGCCGAGTCGCGCACCTCGTCCGAGTGACAGAGAATCTCCACCGCCTCGTGGTCCGCGAGCACGCGAGCGATTTCAGCATAGACCCACGGGATGGCGCCGAGCTTTCCCGGCCAGTCCGGCTCGTGGTGCGGCCACGAGATCCAGGTCGCGCGGTGCGGTTCCCACTCGGCCGGCATCCGCAATGGCGGCGGCAACGTCATGAGCGGCCGATGAAGCGGTTGAGAATCGGCCCGTAGGCGTCGATGCGCCGGTCGCGCAGGAAGGGCCAGTTGCGGCGGACGGTTTCGATGACCTGCGGATCGCACGTGGCAATCAGAATCTCTTCACCTTCGCCGGCCTGTGCGAGGTAGCGTCCAAAAGGGTCGGCGATGAACGAGTGGCCAAAGAACGTGATGCCGTCAGTGCCGGGTTCCTCTTCGTGCCCGATGCGGTTGGGTGCGGCGACATAGATGCCGTTCGCGATGGCGTGCGCACGCTGAGCGGTACGCCACGCGTCCACCTGCGCCTGTCCCCACTCCGCCTTCTCGGACGGATGCCAGCCGATGGCTGTCGGATAGAACAGGACGTCGGCACCGAGCAGACTCGTGATGCGGGCGGCCTCGGGGTACCACTGATCCCAGCAGATCAGGACGCCAATGGTGGCGTAGCGCGTCTTCCAGACCTTGAACCCCGGCTCCTGATCGCGGTCAGCTTTTCCGGTGATCGGGCCGTCGCCCGGGGTGAAGTAGTACTTCTCATTGAACAACGGGTCGTCGGGGATGTGCATCTTGCGGTAGGCACCGAGGAGCGTTCCGTCCGCATCGATGACCGCCGCTGAATTGCGATACACGCCGGCGGCCTGCCGTTCGAAGAGCGGCACGACCAGCACAACGGCAAGTTCCCTGGCGAGCCGCTGCATCGCTTCAGTGGTTGCGCCAGGGATCGGCTCGGCGAGATTGAAGCGCTGGCTATCCTGTGACTTGCAGAAATAGGGCGCATTGAAGAGCTCCTTCAGGCAGATGATCTGCGCACCACGCGCCGCGGCCTGTCGAATGAGCTGTGCGGCGCGCGCGAGATTGCGCGCTGCGTCGGCGTCGGCGTGATCCTGGATGATGCCGATCGTGAACGGCGCGGTCACTTCTGTCCCGTACCCTTCTCGTCGCCCTTTCCTGGAAGCAGTGGCAGCGTGTCGAGCGTGGATTGAAGCTGCCCGGTCTTCATGTAGGTGAGCAGCTTCTCGCGCGTGTCGCTGATGTCCAGATTTCTCATCGTCAGCTGGCCGATCCGATCTTGGGGCGAGAACGCTGATTCGCCCTTCTCCATCGTGAGACGCTCCGGCTTGTAGGTGAGATTGGGACTGGTCGTGTCGAGCAGCGAATAATCGTTGCCACGCCGCAGTTCGACGGTGACCTCGCCAGTGATCTGGGAAGCCACCCAGCGCTGCGCACTCTCCCGGCGCTTCATCGCCTGTGGGTCGAACCAGCGGCCCTGATAGAGCAGGCGGCCGAGCTCGCGTCCGCTGTGGCGGTAGTCTTCGATCGTGTCTTCGTTGTGGATGCCGGTGACGAGCCGTTCGTAGGCGATGTAGAGCAGCGCCATACCC
>JAKFYA010000368.1 GCA_021731095.1 Acidobacteriota bacterium
GTACGACCAGCGAACGCAACCGGGTCGACATCGGCACGCCTCACTCTGACGCGGGTCCGAGCAGTGCGGAGGCGCACCCCCGGACCCGTGCCGACGGCTATTGTGGGCGACCCCCGCATCAGACGCAACGGGTCACGGGCCGGGGGTGATAGGATCGAAGACCGAGAATCGAGGATTACTGGTGCGTTTCGTGCTCATCGACCGGCTCCTGGAACTGGAGCCCGGCAAGCGGGCGGTAGCCCGTGTGACCTTTCCGCCCACGCTGGACGTGCTGGCCGACCATTTCCCGGGTCACCCGCTCATCCCTGGCGTGTTGATTACCGAGGCTATGGCCCAGACGGCCGGCTGGCTGCTGGCGGCCACCCTGGGCTTCGACCGCTGGCCGCTGCTCTGCATGATTCACAACGCCAAGTTCCGCCGCCCCGTTGAACCGGGCGAGGAGCTGCGGCTGACGGCAGACGTGCGCTCGATGCACGCGGACGACTATGCGGTCGACATCGAAGTGCAGTCCGGCGACACCACCGTGGCCGGCGCACGGCTGATGTTTCATGCGTTCGACTTCTCGCTGGCGGCCGAAGACCGGTCGCAGTTCGAGGCCTGGTCACACCAGACCTTCAAAGAGCTGGGCGGCCCCGAACTGCTGGCCAAAGCGAACGCCACACCGCAATGAGCACCCGCCGGGTCGTCATCACGGGTCTGGGCGCCGTGACGCCGCTTGGGCACTCGCTCGGCCAGACCGCAGCGGCGCTGCGTGCCGGCCGCGTGGCCGCGTCGCCCGAGATCCGCGACTTCAACCCCCGCGAGCACTTCCGCATTCCGAAGGCCCTGAAGGTCTCCAGCCCGGTGACCCGCTATGCCGTCGCGGCCGCCTCGATGGCGCTCGCCAACGCCCGCTGGACCGACCCTGGCACCGGCAGTGACGGGCTGGGCGTCATGGTAGGATCCTCCGGGTCCGACCTGCAGACGGCCGATCTGGCCCGCGCCATCGGCCCTGACCCGGACCACCGGGTCGTCAGCGACATCCCGTTTTTCGCCGAACGCATCCTCGGGGGGCTGCACCCGCTGTGGCTGCTCGTCAACCTGCCCAACATGATCAGCGCGCACGTCGCGATTCAGCTCAGCGCCCGCGGGCCGAACAACACGGTCATGACCGACTGGGTGGCTGGCAGCCAGGCCGTGGGCGAAGCGTTCGCCGCCATCCAGCGTGGCGACGCGGATGCGATGCTGGCTGGCGGCTCCGACAGCGGCCGCTATCCCTTTGCTCTGGGCTCGTTCGAGCAGGGCGGCCTGATGGCACAGGCCAACGGCGACTCGGTGTTCGTGCCCGCAGAGGGCGCGGCCATGCTGCTGCTGGAAGATCGGGCCTCGGCCGAGCGACGCGGCGCCCCCATCTACGCGGAAATCCGCGGCTATGCCACGGGCAGCAGTCCTCTGGACGCGCCCGCCGCATCGCACGCGATCACCGGCACCATCCGCGCGGCGCTCGACGAGGCCGGCTGGCAGGCGGCTGACGTGCGGCAGGTGATCAGCAGCACCGTCTACGGACGCACGTTCCTCGAGGCGGAGCGGGCGGCCGTGGCACATCTCTTCGGCGATGGACGGCGGCCCACCGCCTACACCGCGCAACTCGGTCACACTCTCGCGGCCGCAGGCCCGCTGGACGTCGCGCTTGGCGTGGCCCAGTCGGGCGAACCCGGCCGTCTCATCTGTACCTCGATCGGGTATTCCGGCCAGGCCGCGACGCTCGCCATCGAGACGCTGACGACTTACAGCGAAGGGCTTCCGTCATGACCACTCCCGATCTTGTGCAGCGCGTCATTGCCATCGTGGCCGACGCCCTCGACGCCAAACCCGAAGACGTGACGCTGTCGTCGTCCCTGATGGACGACCTGGGCGCAGAGTCCATCGACTTCCTCGACCTGCTGTTCCGGCTCGAGAGCGAGTTCAGCATCAAGATTCCCGAAGAGGAACTCTGGCGCGGCTCCTTCGACGGCACCGACGCCGCCGCCATCGAGGCCGGCGTGACGCGGCTGAAGACCAAGATGCCCGACTTCCAGTGGGACCGTCTGCCGGCCACGCTCCAGGCCAAAGACCTGCCGCGCCTCATCACGGTGCAGACCATCGTGGACTACCTGGCGAAGCGCAACCTGTGACGACGGCGCGTCGCCGGGTGGTCGTGACGGGACTCGGGGTCTGCTCTGCGGCGGGCTTCGACATCCAGAGCTTCTGGAACACGCTGGTCGCGGGCACCGCCTGCACCCGGCACATCCAGCGCTTCGACGCGTCCGGCTATCCGTCCCGTATTGCGGCCGAAATCGACGACGCCGCGTTCCAGGCCGCCTACGACCTGCCGGCCGAGTGGCGCCTGCGGGGCCGCATTGCGCAGTACGGCGCCGCGGCCGTCAGCCGCGCGGTTGAAGACGCAGGCCTCGACCGCTCCGCTACCCCGCGCGAGCGCATCGGCGTCTCCATTGCCGCCGGCATGGGCAGCTACGACCACGGCGAGGTGTTCGGCGCATGCGGGGCGGCCGCCCGACTGAATCCGGATCCGACGGTGGACTGGGACGCCCTGTACGAGGCCATGCGCCGCTCGCTGCTCCCCCGCTCGGTTGAGCGTCGGACGCCAGGCGCCATCGCCGCGCTGATTGCCAACGAGCGCGGCTACCGCGGCCCCGTGATGGGCGTGATGACCGCCTGCGCCGGCGGCACCCAGGCCATTGGCGACGCCATGAACTGGATTCGCTCCGGCCGCGCCGACGTGGTGGTGGCCGGCGGTGCCGACAGCGAGCTATATCCGATGGGCCTGGCCTCGTTCTGCCTGCTCGGCGCGCTGTCCAAGCGCAACGACTCGCCCGCCACGGCCAGCCGACCGTTCGATGCCCACCGCGACGGCTTCGTGATGGGCGAAGGCGCGGGCGCCGTGGTGCTGGAATCGCTGGAGCACGCGCAGGCCCGCGGGGCCCGCATCTATGCCGAGGCCACCGGCTTCGGATCGGCCTGCGACGCCTACCGTGTGACGGACCCGCATCCCGATGGACTGGGCGCCAGGCTGGCCATGACGCGTGCGATGAACGATGCGTCGATTACGGCCGCAGAGGTGGAGTACGTGAACGCCCACGGCACCTCGACCCAGGCCAACGACCGCATCGAAAGCATGGCGCTGGCGCAGATCTTCGGCGAGCGCGCGCGCAAGGTCCCCATCAGCTCCACCAAATCGATGATTGGCCACGCGACGGTGGCCGCCGGGGCCATCGAGGCGGTGGTGATGGCCCTGACGCTGACCACCGGGACGATTCATCCGACGATCAATCAGGACCAGGCCGATCCGGTCTGCGACCTCGACTACGTGCCGAATGTCGCCCGCAGGGTCGACGTCGGCATTGCCGTCTCGAACTCGTTTGCGTTCGGCGGCCAGACGGCCTCGCTGGTTCTCCAACGCCACGAGGGATGAACCCGCTCGTTCTCGTTCGCGACTTCTTCCTCACCCTCCTCGTGCTGGTGCTCGCCGCACCGCTCTATCTGCTGCCGTGGCGCTCAGCCAGTGCCGTGGCCCGCGGGTACGGATACCTCCTCGGCGCCCTCTCGCCCCGTGGCCGTCGCGTGGCCGCGCTGAACCTGCGCCGCGCCTATGGCCCGTCCATGACCCGTGCCCGCGCCGCGCAGATTGCGT
>JAKFYA010000160.1 GCA_021731095.1 Acidobacteriota bacterium
ACTTGGCAACTTCTCGCCGTTCAGCGGTGGTCTGAGCGGGGTTCCCCGCTGATTTCCACGGACATGACCGGGCCCACCCTCGTCACCGGTGCGGCCGGCTTCGCCGGCGGTCATCTGCTCGACTTGCTCGCGGCTGAGGCCGCCGACGTCGTGGCCTGGCATCGTCCCAACGGATCGGCCCCAACCGGGTCCCCACGGCTTCGGTGGCAGGCCGTGAATCTTCTCGAGCGCGAGGCCGTGCGTGCCGCGATCAGGGAGATCAAACCTGCACGCGTGTTTCACTGCGCGGGAGCGGCGCACGTCGGTCAGGCGTGGGATCAGACCACGGACACCCTGGCCGTCAACGTGATGGGTACCCAGCACGTGATCGACGCACTCCGCGAGACGCACCCCCACGCGCGCGTGCTGATTCCCAGCTCCGCGCTCGTCTACGCCCCGTCGACAGAGGCGCTGTCGGAGAATCACACTCTTTGTCCTCCGAACCCCTACGGCGTGAGCAAGCTTGCGCAGGAAATGGTCGGCTGCGGGAACCTGCAGAGACCGCGGGTGTGGATCGCGCGTCCGTTCAACCACTTCGGCCCACGACAGGACCCATCGTTTGTCACCGCAGGATTCGCGCGCCAGATCGCCGAGATCGAAGCAGGACACCGTGAACCGCAGATCGCCGTTGGCAACCTCGAAGCCCGACGCGACCTGACCGACGTGCGCGATACGGTGCGCGCGTACGCGCTGATCATCGAGCGCGGAACGCCCGAACGTCCGTACAACGTCTGTTCAGGACGTGCGCTGCCCGTCGGCGAGATCCTTGAAAACCTGCTCTCACGGGCACGCACGCGGATCAACGTCGTGACCGACCCGGCGCGCTACCGGCCGAACGATTCTCCGGTCGTCCTCGGCAACCACGGCAGGATTCGGGATGAACTTGGATGGCAACCGACGGTGCCACTCGAGCAGACACTCGACGACCTGCTCGCGTACTGGCGCGCGCGCGTCTCGGACGCATGAACCGCGCGACCCTCGAGCTCTCCGGCGCGGCCCTCTTTGCGACGCTTCTCGCCGCCATCGTTACCTGGCCGCAGGCCGCCGACGTGTCTGGAACACTCATCGGACACCACGACGTGTACTTCAGTATCTGGCGCCTGGCGTGGATCGCCCACGCCCTCGGAACCAGCCCCACGCATCTCTTTGACGCGAACGTCTTTCATCCCGCCACAGGCACCCTGACCTATTCCGACGCCACGCTGCTGCAGGGTCTGCTGGCGGCGCCGTTTCTATGGGCGGGTGTTTCGCCGACGTTGGTTTACAACATTCTCTTGCTCGCCGGCTTCGCCGGATCGGGGCTGGGAGCCTTCGTCCTCGCGCGGTATCTTACCGGCGCGATGGCGCCCGCGCTCGTAGCGGCTGCAGCCTTCACCCTGGCGCCGTACCGCATCGAGCACATCATGCACCTCGAGCTCCAGTGGGCCATGTGGATCCCGCTGACCTTGTGGGCGCTCCATCGCACGATCGACAGCGCCTCGTGGCGATGGGGAATGGTGGCCGGGCTGTTCTTCTGGCTGCAGGTCATCTCATGCGTGTACTACGGCGTGTTCCTCGCGTTGCTCCTCGTCCCAGTGGTGCCGCTTCTGCTCATTGTGGGCGGCGCGCGGAGCGTGCGCGCCGTGCCTGCGCTCGCCGTCAGCGCCGTCGTCGCCGTCATCCTCGTGCTGCCGTACGCGTGGCCGTACATCCAGACATCGCGGATGCTCGGCGGACGCGACATGCGCGACGTGGCGAGATACAGCGCGCATCCGCTCAACTACCTGGCTGCGACGTCCATGAGCCGTCTCTGGGGCTGGACGGAGCGCTGGGGTGGAAGCGAGCTGGCCTTGTTCCCGGGCGCCATGGTGATCGCGCTCTCGGCCGCGAGTGTCCTGCACCGATCGAAACGCTGGGTCTTTGCCTACGGCGTCGCGGCCGCGCTGGCAATCGTGTTCTCGTTCGGCATCAACACGAGCGTCTACCGGTGGTTGTTCGAACGGATCTCGCTGCTGCAGGGACTGCGATCGTCCGCGCGCTTCGCGATCGTCGCAAGTTGCGCGATGGGCGTGCTTGCCGCGTTGGGGGCACAGGCCATCGCGGAACGCAGCGGGCGCTGGCGAACCATGGCGATCCCGGTTCTGCTGGTACTGATGACCATCGACGGACTGAACCGTCCCTTCGCGCTGTCAGCAGAACCGCTGATGCGGCCTTCTTCCATCTACAAGATCATCCGCACGGCCCCTCCTGGTGTCGTCATCGAGCTCCCCGTGCCGCGGCTGAGCCGTTTGCCAGGCTGGGACGCGTTCTATTCGTTGTGGTCGCTGCAACACTGGAAGCCATTGGTGAACGGGTACAGCGGATACTATCCACCGGACTATGTTCAAACGATGGTCCGAATGGAGCGGTTTCCCGACGACAGCTCCATTGCGCGGCTTCGCACGCACGGCGTGCGCTATATCGTGGTGCACAAGGCCTTTTTCGAGCCAGAGCAGTACACGGCGTTACTCCTTCGCATGGCGACCCAACCCGAGCTGCGTCCGTGGGGCACCTACGATGACGCCATGGACGATGCCGTGCTTTTCGTGCTGGAACCCTGAGGTCGCTGGATCACGCGCGCCCGGCGCCTCGGCGGGCTCAATCTGTCCTCGCTCGGTTTCTGCTCGAGGACGATTCTCCTCGGTCGGGCTATTCAGTTCGGCAACGGCTTCTACAGTCCGGCGGCGCCGACGCCGATGACGGCCGCGCTGGTTCTCGGCTTCTGGGCGATTGGTCACTGCGTCCAGGAAGAAGCTCCTGAATTCGGCAACGCTGTCATCAGGGTCGGTCACGGGCTGACGAGGTGCGCGAACAGCGGACTCCGCGACGAGATAACACGGTCTCCGGGTCGGCTCGACATTCGCACGTGTTCGGCGGCGCCCACGATCGCGATCTCGACGCGCTCGCGTCCGGTCGCCGCGAAGGCTGGCGTATACATGGCGATCCAGTCGTCCTCCACCGCCACCGCCACGCCTGCCTTTTGAAGCTGCAGCACGACGCCGGCGACCATGCCCCACGCGTCCTGGTCGAACCGAACCAGCGGCCGCTGGACGCCGCGTTCTTGAAGAAACCGCCGAAGGTCGGCCGCGACGTCGCGCGCGGCGACCGACTCGGGTCCGGGTGAGTGCGAGCGAGCGGCCGCGTCGCGAAGCTCGCTGACGCCGATGAACACAGCCAGGATCGACAAGGCGCCAACCGCGACGCGGACAGATCGCGTTGATCCCAGACGCGTGAAGCGTCCGTCGGCGACATCGATTGGCAGGGCGGCAAGAACGCCAAGATTCAGCACGCCGATCGCGGACATCCAGAAGACGGCGTGATCGAAGATCTCGTCTTCGATCTTCGTCGCGGACCAGAGCGCGACAAGCGACGCGGCCAGCAGCAGCAGCGTCAGTGACGCCTGGAACGACAGCCGGCGCCGCCACGCGCGCGCCGCCATTGCGACGAGCGCCAACAACTGTGCGCACGCGAGTGCTTCGGCCCACCGCACGGGACTCTCCAAGAATCGCCACCCGTGCGCCACGTAGAAATCCGGCCGCAGCGGTCCGGCCAGCATGTCGGCCCAGGCCGAGAGCGCGCGACCAAACATCTGGCCGCGATGTGACTGCGAC
>JAKFYA010000189.1 GCA_021731095.1 Acidobacteriota bacterium
GGTCAAGGCGGCACGCTGGTGTGGATGTTCGTCGGTGGCCTGCTGATTGGCTTCGGGACGCGGCTGGCTGGCGGCTGCACCAGCGGGCACGGCATCTTCGGGCTGTCGAACTTCGAGTGGCCCAGCCTGGTGACCACACTCAGCTTCATGGGCGGAGGCGTCGTGGCCACCCAGTTGTTGCACCGGTTGGTGTTGCGATGATCGTGCTCTATCTGCTCCTTGGCACGGCCTTCGGATTCGCGCTCAGCCGATCGGGTGCGGCCGACTACGGGTACGTGCAGGGCATGTTCCTGTTCGAGCACTTTCAGCTCTACGGCATCATCGGCACGGCCGTCGCGCTGACGGCACCGGGCCTCTGGCTGATACGCCGTCGCGGCCGAACCGTGTTCGGGGAACCGCTCGCCATCGAAGCCAAGCCCTTTCATCGCGGCAACATGATCGGTGGCGTTCTCTTCGGCATCGGTTGGTCCATGGCAGGGATGTGTCCGGGCCCGATCTTCGTGAACCTTGGGGAAGGGAAGGTCTACGCAGTGGCCTCGCTGGCCGGGGCCCTGGTCGGGGCGGCCAGCTTCGGGTCTCTCTATCGCACGCTGCAGCGCGTGTTCGGTCTCCCACCCCTGGCACAGGGCACAGGTGAGGGCTAGGCTGACCGCACCTCCATGACGGCGTACGCGCTCGCCTTGGCATCAGCCGTGCTCTACGGGGCAGGCGACTTCTGCGGTGGCCTGGCCTCGAGGCGGGCCGGGGCGCTGGTCGTGGTGGCCGTGTCCCAGACGGCTGGTCTGCTGCTGCTTTGCCTGCTGCTGCCATGGCTGCCCGCGCAGCCGACCCGCGCGGACCTGCTCTGGGGTGCGCTCGCCGGGCTGGGTGGTGGCGCAGGCGTGGGCCTGCTCTACCGAGCGCTGGCAGTTGGCGCCATGGGCGTCGTGGCACCCACGACGGCCGTGTGTGCCGCCGGCATTCCCGTGCTGGTGGCCATCGCGTTCGGCGAGCGCCCGTCTACGGCGGCGCTGTCCGGCATCGTGCTGGCCTTGGTGGCCATCGTGCTCGTCAGCCGGGTGCCGGAGTCCGGGAAGGCGAAGTCGGCGTCGTTCGAGGAGCCGACTCCGCGAGGCGCACTACCGCCAGGCGTCGCCCTTGCGATGCTCTCGGGAGTGGCCATTGCTGTCTTCTTCCTGGCACTCGCCCGCACACATCCCGCTGCAGGGCTGTGGCCCCTCGGTTCGGCGCGCGTGACCTCGGCTGGCATCTTCGCGGCCCTGGTTGTCGCGGGTCGACACCCCCTCCGGATGGACCGCCCGACGCTGGCGGTGGTGCTCGGCGCCGGTCTGCTCGACATGCTGGCCAACGTCTTCTACCTGCTGGCTACCCGCGGCGGTCCCTTGACGGGTATTGTCACCCTGTCGTCGCTCTATCCCGCCAGCACTGTGCTGCTGGCCCGTCTGGTGCTCGGCGAACGGCTCGGCGCCTGGCAGGCGGTGGGTGTCGGTTGCGCACTCATTGCCGCGGTGCTCATCGTCGCCTGAGTTATCCTGAAGCCCCGAGGCCACGTGACCACCCAGCGAATCAAGACCGACGCCCACTACATCGAGCTCGACACCGAGCGGAAGATCCGCCACCGGAACAAGCTGCACTACCGGTTCAATCACTGGCCCATCTGGATTTTCGTCTTCTTCATCGCGCCAGGCCCACTGACCTTCGACCTCTTCGAGCATGGCGTGGATGCGCGGATGCTGACCTGGCTGGCCGTGGTGCTCGCCGGCACCGGACTCGCCGGCCTGTTCGGCCAGTTGCCAGGGTGCGAGCCCAAGCCATACATCATCCGTTTCACCGAAGATCGCCCGAACCCCTTGTACCGCCGCATCTGCTACACGACGGCGTGGGGCGAGGTGGTGGCCTTTGCCGCGCTGAACGCGGCCGGCCTGGTCGGTGCGATCATCACCGGCGAGTGGCACCTGAAGCAGATGTACGCCGCAGCCTACTTCCCGATTGCCGGCACCTTCTGGGTGCTGGGAGCGCTGGGCCTCCTCCCGCGCGTGAAGGCATCGACCCAGGGCGAAGGCCACGAGCGGCGCTACTTCTACGGGTCGGTCTGGGCCGTGACAATCGCACAACCGATCCTCTGGATTCTCTGGAAGCTGCTGCCCCAGAATCGGCTGTCCGATTCCTTCAAGCTGCTGGTCTTTGTCGGCGTGCTCGCCTTCATCGGGCATCTGGCCAGGCGCGGGGTGCTTCCGCGGACCAGGCCGATTGTGCCAGGTGAGTGGGCCGTTTCCGACTAGCTGGCGCACACCACCATGATTGATGTCCTCACCTCGGCCACGCTGAAGCATCTGCGTGAGGACTGGTGGAACGATGACTTCACCGACTTCCTGATGGCGGCGCTTGCGCCACGTCCCGGCAACCGCATTCTGGACATCGGATGCGGTGCCGGCACGGCGGAGGTGCGGATGGGGCGTCGTCACCTCTCCCAGTTGCAGCTGGTCAGCATCGACCTCCGGTTCGACCGCGTGGCGGCAGCCGCGCGGCAGGCGGCCGGCCACAACCAGCGCCTCGCCGTGGCGGCGGGCAGCGCCGTCGCGCTGCCGTTCGCGTCCGCCTCCTTCGATTCGGTGTACGCCGTCGCCGTGCTGCAGCATGTGCTCGACCTGTCTGGCTCGGTATGCGAGATGGCCCGGGTGACCCGTCCCGGTGGCCGGGTGCTGGCCGTCGAGCCGGATAACTCGGCGCGTCACTGGTATTGTTCCGAGCCGGCGGGTGTCGAGGCCTACGCGGCCCGCAACCGCTTCTTCGCGGCCGTGCGACGCGCCGCACCAGCCGCGCCCGACGATACCGTGGGCCCACGGATGCCGGCGCTGTTTGCCACCTGCGGCATCGAGCCGGTTGAGGTGCGTCTGTTCCCCGTTTCGAGCGTCCACCTCTCGTCCCCGGGGGATCAGGTGTGGGCCGCCAGACGTGCGGCTGTTGCCAGTCTGATGACGCCGGCTGCGTCGCCGGATGTGATCGAGGCCGGGCGGGCGTTTGCCGCCGCCCTCGATGTCTACGAACAGGCGGCCCGTGCGGCAACGGGCGCGTTCGTCGAAATGCAATACACCATGCTGTTTGCGACGCTCGGCCAGCGGGGAGCCTAGGTGGTGGCGCGCGCAGAGGGATGGCAGGGCTGGGACGACTACGCCGCGTTCTACGACTGGGAGAACGCCAGGACGCTCGGCCTTCGCGACCTCCCCTTCTGGCGGGAGCAGGCGCTGGCGGCGCGGGGACCCGTGCTCGAACTGGGTGCCGGCACAGGCCGGTTGTCTCTTCCGCTCGGGAAGGCCGGCGTGGACGTGGTGGGGTTGGACCGATCCGCGCCCATGCTGGCCCGGGCGCGTCGGCGGGTTCGGCGGGCCGGGCTGTCCGGACAGGTGCGTCTGGTCAGAGGCGACATGCGCCACCTCCCATTTGCGGTGCCCTCCCGTGGCCGGCGACGTGCAGCCGATGGCCCATTCGCCATGGTCATGGCGCCGTACGGCGTGCTCCAGTCCCTCACGCGGGAGGCCGATCTGGCCACGACGCTCGAGGCGGTGCACCGGGTGCTGGCACCAGGGGGACGCTTTGGCCTGGAACTGGTGGCCGACCTGCCGGCCTGGCAGGAATATGACCGTCGGGTCAGTCTCACGGGT
>JAKFYA010000099.1 GCA_021731095.1 Acidobacteriota bacterium
TCGATCTCCGCAACGTCGAGGCCGACCGCGCCCGCATCGGAGCGACGCTGTTCCGCGACGTCGACGCGATCGTGCTGCCAACGCTCGCGACGGCGACGCCAACGGTCGTCGACGCTCGCGCCAACGGTGACATGGCGGTCTCGCCGCAGCACACGTTCTTCGCGAACTACTTCGGCCTGCCGGCGGTGACGGTCCCCCTCCCGGTCGATGAACGCCGGCTGCCGTTGGGCGTGCAGTTCGTCGGCCCGCCCAACGGCGACGCCGCGCTACTGGTCCTGGCGGCACAGTATCAGGCAGCCTCGGGCTGGAGCTACACGCCGCCAACCTCTGTTCGTCAGGCCATCACGCCCCAGTGGCGCGGCTGACGGCAGCATCCCGCCACATTTGTCGTCAAGGCGCAGCTTGGGCTTCAACCTAGCCACCTCGCGACGAGGCGTTTCCGTGGTCGCGCGCTTTCGAGCCGGTACCGTCAATCACCACGGCTAGCCCACCCGTCTTGCCCACAACACCGCTGGATGCGACGATGAGGCGTGAGCTTCCTGCAGCGGCGCCCGGCGTCCCCGCTGGACCTGTTCGTGGAGTCGGTGTGGGTGTGCCAGAACGAGGCCGGCGCTCGACGGCACGAGCGCGTGCTGCCATCGGGCGCCCCGCAACTGGTGGTGAATCTCGCCGAGGATCAGACGCGCACGTACCGCGAAGCGCCGAGCGGGCTCGTCTGCGTCACCGCCCCCGGCAGCATCCTGTCGGGCATGACCTCGCACGCCCAGATCATCGACACCGACGAACAGACCTACGTGGCCGGAGTGTCGTTTCGTCCCGGCGGCACGGTGCCATTCGTTGCGGTGCCGGCTGACCAACTCACAAACGTAGACGTCCCGCTTCATGCCCTCTGGGGAGATGCGACCACGAAAGGCCTGCGCGATCGCCTGCTCGGCGCCGGTTCGCCAGCGGCGGCTCTGGACGTGCTCGAGCGAGTACTGTGGGATGTGTGGCGAGATCGCGACTGGCATCCGGCGGTGGCGTTCGCCCTCGACTCGTTTCGTCGGCGCCCGTCGATGGCGCGGGTGGCTGGCGTCACGGCGGCCGTTGGACTCAGCGAGAAGCGATTCATCGAGCGGTTCAAGGCCGAGGTCGGCGTGACGCCCAAACGCTACTGCCGACTCCGCCGGTTTCAGCAGCTCGTGGGGACCGCCTACGCCCTGCGTGACGCCGACTGGGCCGACCTGGCGGTCTCGTGTGGCTACACCGACCAGGCCCACCTCATTCATGAGTTCCGGGCATTCTCCGGCATGACGCCCCGCGCCTACGCCCAGAACAAGACAGCGTTTCAGAACCACGTCAGTTTTCTACAATCCTGACGTCGGGGACCTCCGTCTACACTGGGGCCATGGCTGACACTCTCGATACGTACCGCACCCTGACGCCCTACCTCGTCGTGGCCGATGCCGATGCTGAGATTCGCTTCCTCGAAGCGGCCTTCGGCGCCACCGTCACGTCGAATCAACGAAACGCCGACGGCGGCGTGATGCACGCCGAGTTGACGATCGGGAATTCCCAGATCATGCTGGGGCAAGCCCACGACCAATGGCGGCCGCGGAACGCGGCGTTGTACGTCTGGGTGGCGCACTGCGATACGACCTATGAAAGGGCCGTGGCCGCCGGCGCCGTGTCGGAGTCGGCGCCAGAAGACAAGCCCTACGGCCACCGCAACGCCGGCGTGATCGACCGGAACGGCGTGACCTGGTGGATCGGTTCACCGATGGCCGCGTCCTGAGACGCGCCCGACGAGCGGACTGTCGTTCTCGCCGACTTGAATGCCGCAGGTCGACTCTCGAGCTGGCACGTCACGCGTCGTTGATCATCTCGCGAGGGGTTCCCTGGTCGTCCGCGTCGACGGGGCGCTCGGCGAGTCTTTTCCCGTATATCTTGCGACGGGGTCACTGCTGTGATTGATCCGCGCGCGGAGTTCGTCGCGACCTCGCTCTGGAACGCCGCTGGTGTCTCGGCGGCGGCCGGCATCTGGCACAACCTCCGGCATGGTACGTTCCGACCACTGACGTATCTCGTTCCGTCACTCGGCGTGGCCGCCTGGCTGTACGAAGCGTTCTCGCAGCCTGTTCCGAGGCCGCTGGCGGGGATGCTGCCAGCCATGGCGAGTCAGGTTGGCGCGTGGATCATCGTCGGCGTCGCATACCTCTGGCTCCACACGCGGATTCGCCGGTTCAGGCGTCGACCGCCCCATCCGCCACCGGCGAGTGGCCTTCGTGTCGCACGGCCGGTCGACGAGGCCCTGCTCGAGGCGACCAGTCGGTTCGTCGCGGCCGCTGACACCGCCAATCTCGACGCACTGCGAGCCATCTATGGCCCCACGTTCTCGTGCGTTCGGGTCGCAGACACCGGAGGCTTCGTGCATCTCGGTGGCGCCGCAATGTTGGCGTTCTTGGCGTTGGCCGACGGACATGGCCTCCCGAGCGCTGACACCACGGTGCATCATGGTGACGTGCACGGCGACACGGGGTTCGTGATTCTGACGCGCGTCAAGGATCTTGGCGCAGGGCCAGAGCCCCTCTACTACTGCCTGGTGTGGACGCGGAGCGACGATGGCTGGCAGCTCGCCCGCGAGTTCGTACACCAGCGGACATCGCCGACGTGGGGACCCAGCTCCTCTCCGCGAACTGGTCAGTGATCCCCACGTACCCGCGTGAGATCGTCAACGCGGACTCGGATCAGATGTCCGCCAGGGTTTGCATGGCGGCCTCCTCGCTCGCAGCGATGGCCTGGCAGAGACGGGACGCCTCCACCAGGTGCTCAACCCGTCCGTCGTGGGCACACTGCTCGAATAGACGTGCGATAGCTGTCCATTACTCCGCTGACCGTGCGAACTCGCCGCGTGCCGCGCGGATGGACGCGGTATGGGTCGGCACCAGTTCCGCCAGTTCGCCGAGAAAGTCACGATAGATTTCGAAAGAGCGCGCCACCCGTGCCAGCCCGCTCCATCATGTCCGCGGCGAGCCGCAGGTCGTGGCCCGGGGGACCGTCGACCGTCCGATTGCGGCGAGCGCGCGCCGCCGCCATGGGCGGCGCGTCGAGCGGAATATTGACGATGGCGGTAACGCCGACGTTCAAAATAGCCACTTCGCGACTACTCCGGATTTGAGACCGCGTCCGACGTGAGGTGTCTCCGCAGCTTGTTGAACTGACCCTTGGTCAGAAACACACGGTGCACCAGTGGATCGTCCGTGGCGCCTGTGTGGGTGGCGTGGCGTGCTTCGCCCCAGCCGACAATCCTCTTCGTTCGCAGGTCTACGTCGATGAAGTAGTAATCCTTGGGTTCCTGCGACTTGGCCATCCGGCGCCTCCTCCCCCCGCGCTTCATGGTTCGGTTCAATCCAGAGGCAAGCGAATCTCTGTCCGAAGGTCATTTGGCCGCGTTGTGCGCGGATCGTTCACGTAGAGCTCGATCGGGGGCGCGTCGCGCGGTTCCTCACCCGACTGCGGAAGCCAGACGCCGTAGAGCCAGTCATAGGCCCCGGCCAGCGTGGCATATGGCCCCGTATGCTCCAGTACCGCATGCCTGCCTCCCGCCAGGTCGAAATACTGGAGGCCCGGAACGGCGGGCGGGAAGGCGGTGCCGACGATGACCGCCACATGTGCGCGCA
>JAKFYA010000447.1 GCA_021731095.1 Acidobacteriota bacterium
CACCAGTCCCTCGAAGATCTGGATGCGCTCCTTGTCGCCTTCACGCACCTTGACGTGCACCTTCACGGTGTCGCCCGACTTCATGGCCGGCTTTTCCGTGAGCTGCCCCTGCTCCACCAGTTCCATCGCACCCATCGTCATCGTCCTTTCGCACCGGTCATCCCCGGTGTGTCTTCTGCAAATCCTCGAGCCACTGCCGCTCTTCGTCGTCGAGCGCGGCACCCGCCAGCAACTCTGGCCGCCGCTCGAACGTCCGTACCAGCGCCTGACGCTTCCGCCAGCGCTGCACCTCGGCGTGATGACCCGACACCAGCACGTCTGGCACCGCAAGGCCTTCGAACACCGCCGGTCGCGTGTAGTGGGGATAGTCCAGCAGGCCCCGCGAAAAGGACTCTGCCACCACCGACTCCGCGTCCCCGACCACTCCCGGCACCAGCCGGCCGACCGCGTCGATGACGACCAGTGCGGCCAGTTCGCCACCGCTCAGCACGTAATCGCCGATCGAAATCTCTTCCACGTCCACCAGCTCGCGCAGGCGTTCGTCAATCCCCTCATACCGCCCGCAGAGCAGCGCCACGTGGGGCAACGCACTCAAGCGAACCGCGTCCGCCTGCGTGAACGGCTTCCCCTGCGGCGAGAGCACCACCACCGTGGACGGCACGCCCCGCGAGTCCCGAATCGACGCCAGCGCCCGCACCAGCGGCTCGGGCTTCATCACCATGCCCGGCCCACCGCCATAGGGCATGTCGTCCACCGTCCTGTGCCGGTCGGTCGTGAAGTCGCGCAGGTCATGCACCGCGACATCCAGCAGACCCCGGTCAGCAGCCCGGGCCACCACACCCTCTTCCAGCCCCCCGCGAATCATCCGCGGAAAGATGGTCACGATGTCGAACTTCATGCCACCGGTCCGCCACGCCGGAGGTTGAGCTCCAGCAGGCCGTCCGGCGGGTCGATCCGGATGCGCTGCGCCGCAATATCCACCTCGACGCAGATGGCATCAGCGAGCGGTACCAGCACTTCCTGCTCGCCTTGTGCGACCACCAGGCAACTGCCCCCGGCAGACCGTTCAATCCGCACCACAGGGCCGATGGCACGTCCGTCAACCGTTTCCACGGCGCACCCGACCAACTGGTGATGGTAGTACTCACCTGGTCCCAGCGGCTGGAGTTCCGTCTCCGGCACCCGCAGTTCACTGCCGACCAGGGGCTCGGCCTCTTCAATCCGGCCGATGCCTTCGAACCGCACCACCGGGCGGCCGCTCTGCACGCGGGCCGACACCATGTTCAGTGGCACCGTCGCCGCGCCGACACGCCGCCAGACCGTGGCCCCGGCATGGAACCGCTCCTCGACGAAATCGGTCTCGGGGTGCACCACGACGTCCCCCTTCAACCCGTGCGGTCGCACCACTCGCCCGACCAGCACCATCTCGTCCCACTCCGCCATGCTCCACCCTCCCGGGCGCCCGATACCGACCCGAGGCCGGCTGCCGGCCGTCAGTCCCGAATGTCGAGCGTCGCCCGCTGGCCGTAGTGCTCGGCGGTCACCGACACCAGTGTCCGGAATGCCGCAGCCGTCCGGCCCTGGCGACCGATGATCTTGCCGAGGTCGCCCGGCGCGGTGGTCAACTCCAGCACGGCGGCGCCGCGCTTCTCGGTCTCAACCACACGCACCGCATCAGGCTGATCGACCAGCGCACGCGCCACAACCTCGACCACGGCACGAAGCGGACTTGCCGCCTGAACCTCGTCGGCCATTACTGGGCGACCGGGGTCTCGACGACCGCGCCGAGGTCGCGCGTCAGGTGCTTGGCAATCAGCGTGCGGACCGAATCCGACGGCCTGGCGCCCAGCTTCAGCCAGTGCTCCACGCGCGCCTTGTCAATCTGCACCTGAGCCGGCTTCGTGCGCGGATTGTAGGTGCCCACCAGTTCCACAAAGGCGCTGTCGTGGGCCGTGCGGGCCTCGATCACCACCACTCGGAAGAACGGCTTCTTCGTGGACCCCATCCTGCGCAAACGAATCGAGAGCATATATCTCCTACCGTGTCTTGATGAGCCCCCACGGCCCACCCTTCTTGCGTTTCCGACCTTCGGGCATCGCCATCGCGCCCTGGGGCATCCGGGGCATGGCCTTCATGCCCTTCGCCATTCCGGGCAGACCACCCTGCCCCATCATCTTCAGGACCTTCTGCATCTCGGTGAACTGCTTGACCAGCCGGTTCACGTCCTCGACAGACGTTCCACTCCCCTGCGCAATCCGCTTGCGCCGGCTACCATTCAGCAGGAGATGGTTCTTCCGCTCCTGCTGCGTCATCGACGAGATGATGGCCTCAACCCGGCCCAACTGCTTCTCGTCCGGCTTGTGCTCGGCCGCCTGCTTCAGAGCCCCCATGCCAGGAATCATCCCGAGCAGGTTTTCGAGCGGCCCCATCCGCCGAATGGTCTTCAACTGCGTCCGGAAGTCATCGAGGGTGAACGAGCTGGTCTTCAGCTTCTGTTCAAGCGCCTCGGCTTCCTCGCGATCGATGACCTGTTCGGCCTTCTCAATGAGCGACAGCACGTCGCCCATGCCAAGCATGCGCGACACAATCCGGTCCGGGTGGAACAGCTCGAGATCCTCGAGCCGCTCTCCACTTCCAACAAAGGCAATCGGGACCCCGACCACCGAAACCACCGACAGGGCCGCACCGCCGCGCGCATCGCCGTCGAGCTTGGTCAGCACGACGCCAGTCACACCCATCCGGCGGTTGAACTCGCCGGCGCTGTTGATGGCATCCTGCCCCGTCATCGCATCGGCGACGTAGAGCCGGTCTGATGGCTGCACCGCGTCCGCGATGGCCCGCAGCTCGTCCATCAACTCGTCATCCACGTGGAGACGGCCTGCCGTATCGACAATCACGGTGTCGAATCCGGTCTTCTTCGCCTCCGCCAGGGCTCCCGCCGCGCGGGAGACCGGGTCGAGATTCCCCGCCGGGTCGAACACTTTCAGCGACGCCTTGGCGCTCATCACCGCCAACTGCTCGATGGCCGCCGGCCGCCGCACGTCAGTTGACACCATAAGCGGGTGGCGCCCCTGGCGCGCGAGCCAGGCACCCAGTTTGCTCGCCGTGGTCGTCTTGCCCGAGCCCTGCAGCCCCAGCAGGATGATGACGCGCGGCTTCGGTGCATCGGGCACCAGTCCACCTTGCGCATCCCCGAACAGTGCCAGCAGCTCGTCACGAACGATCTTGGTGACCTGCTGTCCCGGCGTCAGGCTCTTCAGGACCTCCTGGTCCATCGCACGGTCACGAACCCGGTCAATGAACGCCTTGACGACCTTGAAATTGACGTCCGCTTCCAGCAGCGCCAGCCGGATCTCCCGAAGCGCCGTTTCGACAAGCTCCGGCGTCAGCCGCAGCTCGCCGCGCAGCGACTTGAAGACATCCTGAAGACGATTGCTCAGCGAATCGAACATGACGGTCCGGAACCTGCACCCACGCGGGCCAACCCGTGTGGACGCAAACCCTTATCTTAGGCCACCTTGTGGCGATTCGGCAAGGGCAGGGGCCGTGGCCCCCCGTCCCTACACGCTCGACAGCCGGTGCCCAAGCTTCTCTTTTTTCGTTTTCAGGTACTTCCGGGTCGAGTCGCTGGCGGGAATC